>JAMDCE010000614.1 GCA_023489135.1 Chloroflexota bacterium | reverse complement strand
AACTTGTTTGATCTACGCCGCTCAGCCGTTGTCCACAACCTGCATATTCTCAAGCACGACATGGATCCCCCTCAACGGGAGGCGGCGTGATTATGTGATTAATGGACCGGTGTTCTAGTCTGTTTCAATTTATAAGAGAGGCAATTGGATTTCGCCGCTGGCGAAATCCAATTGCCCCTAAGGGAACCCGGCTCATTCGAAGAAAAACAGACTTTGCGATGAGCGAACGGGACCACTCCCAGGAGAAATCGATAGAGCTTCAGCGAGGATCTGGTGCCGACGGAATGCCGCAGAAGAACGACAGCTACCCCCCGCTGAAGCTTCGAACAGCGCGCGTTTCACTCACCGAGAGATCCGTTGCCTCGCTTCCGCAGTAGGGGCACGTGCGCCAGTTAAGGTTTAGAAGCCGCCCGCAACTACGGCAGGGTTTCTTCAAAGCCACGTGACAGCTCGGGCATATCAGGAAATCTTGTTCTACCCGCTGCTTGCACTTGTAGCAGATGTCTCTCTCGATATCTTGTAGCAGATACTCTTCCTCCAACGACCGCTCGTAAGCTTCGACGAGGGTCTCCTTCGGCCGGAGAATGAGGTAGAGAAGCAAGCCGGGTAGAGTGAACGTAATCACCAACATTGTGGCGAGCGCGACAGCCAGGATATCATCGCTCCGCGACTGAATATCGCGGAAAGTCCACACGATAAGACTAAACCAGAGAGCGACCAGGTAAGCGCCAACAACCGCCACGGCGATTTGGATGATCATACCCAAGCTGGGCATTCGGGCCCTCCTCTTCCTACAGGATAGCTGGTGGGGGTAGTGACCATAACCAGGTCAGGCGCGGAGCGTCTAGTTCCTGGCTGGTGTTGTCACCGCTGAAATGTTGACCTCCTCCGCGCAGCCGCCACCTCTCAAGTCAGTTTTCCCGACAAACGCTCCAAGACCTGATCCAGAATAGACTCGGACAGTCCCTGAATTGGCTCTCTGGCATCCAGGGGCAGCCAACGGTCGGTATCGTCCTGGATGAGATTCCGGTATCCAGCGACTACCCTTGAATGAAACTCGATGTCCTTTGCCTCGATCCGGTCCCATTTGTTCTCGACACCAGGACCAGGTGGCAAATTGGAGATCAGCTTCCGCCGAAGTCCTTCCTCAGCCGGCAAATCAAGGTAAACCGTAAGATCAGGAGTGAGGCCACCGGTCGCAAAGTGGGCGATAGCTTTTAGAGCTTCGATATCTATGCCTTGCCCATAGCCCTGGTAGGCCAGGGTGGAATCGACGTACCTGTCGCAGATGACGATGTCGCCGCGGACCAGATGAGGGAGTACCAGTTCTCTGGTAAGTTGGGCTCGCGAGGCGTTGAATAGCAGGACTTCTGTCTCTGGCGTTATCTCAGAATAATCGAGACTCTGAAGAATCTCTCTAATCTGTTCGCCGACCCTCGTGCCGCCCGGTTCGCGCGTTAGAATAACAGAATAGCCTCGCTTTTGCAACTGCTCACATAGCAATCGAGCTTGAGTCGACTTCCCGCTACCCTCGGGCCCTTCAAAGGTAATGAACAAACCGGATTACCGCCCCTCTCCTCTAAAGATCTTAACCCGGCGGTACGGCTCGCGACCCTTGCTGACCGATTCAAGATTGTAACGATCGGCAAGCTGGTGCTGCAGGCGCCGAATATAAGAGTTCTGAGGAGAAAGCTCCATCGGCTGCGCACCTTCCATAATCTGGCCGATGGCCACTTCCGCTTCCTGCATTGCATAGCTCACCGGGTCAGATTGCGGCTCTAGACGGAAAACGTCTACCAGGGAATTTTGCATCTGCGCGGCCGTGTTGCTTCGCAAAACGTAGATAGGAACCCCTTCAATTTCGGCCTGCCTCAAGGCCTGGGGTTTCTGGCGATAGTAGTTCTTGAGCGTCATCACCAGGTCGGCCTCGCCAATTTCCTTGACTAAGGTTACCGGAAGCTTCATCTCTCTAACAGCGCTTTCCAGCCGGTTGCGACTAACCCCAAACGGATAGATCCTCAGCGGACGACCAGTTCCCACCGCCGTCCGATCGCGGACAAACTGACTTCGAACCAGGCTAGTAAGCCGGGTGGGTCCAGATGGCTCGGGCATTCTTTCTCGTCGCCTGCCGCGCTCCGCGATCGATGGACCAGGGAATGATGGTTTCTCCTCCTTGACCTGCACTCGTCCTTCGTGGTCGCGGACTCGAATCTCGGGGGGGTATAGGCTGGCCTCTAAGAATAGAATCCACCACTTCGGCGACATTCCCCTGAACGGCCACCCGATCCCATTCCTGAATCTCCACGAGAATGTCAAACGTTGGGGGCGCTTTTCGCTCAAGCACCGACTTCTGTGTTCCGCGCCGTCGGGCCTCTTCATCCCCAAGAGTCACCGTCTGAACTCCGCCAATGAGGTCCGAAAGCGTGGGGTTCAGCATCAAATTCTCGAGGGTGTTTCCGTGCGCCGTGGCCACCAACTGAACACCGCGTTCGGCGATTGTCCGAGCGGCCGCCGCCTCCAACTCGGTGCCTATCTCGTCGATCACGATCACCTCGGGCATATGGTTCTCCACCGCCTCGATCATAACGGCGTGCTGGTCCGCTGGAGTTGGAACTTGCATGCGGCGTGCCCGTCCAATGGCCGGATGCCCGAAGCTCGCTTTCC
>JAMDCE010000526.1:2305-2685 GCA_023489135.1 Chloroflexota bacterium | reverse complement strand
ACGGAAACAGTTGGTGTCTCCCCAGGTGGGAACAACGCTAGAACATTGCCTCCCGAGGAAGCAATACCTAGTCCAGCGCCCACGACAAGCTCGGCCAGGAGGATCACCGCTATCAGGTAAACGTAGTTCGACCGCCTCAAGACCGACCTCCTCTTGGCTTCTTACGCCAATTTGTCAAACTAAAGGTGTTAGCTGCTGCGAATTTCCTTGGGTGCTGATAGTAATCGTAGCGGTGGAGCTTCGGAGCGACTGTTATCATCGGCTTGCCGAGCAAGCCCATTATATCCCGCCACTCAATCTCACGCAACCTCTGGTCATCTCTGAAAACGTGGTGTCGGTAAGGAACAGCGTGTGGAAACAGACTTTACCGGAGATTCGCC
>JAMDCE010000526.1:0-2295 GCA_023489135.1 Chloroflexota bacterium | reverse complement strand
GATGTGGACGCTGAGGTTGTCGAACCCAGCTCAGGAGTTGAAGGCTTCGACACAACGTAGCGGGAGGTGATTCTTCTTGCGGCAGACAAGATGGTGGCCTGGAATTTGCCCCCTGACCAGCTTTCGTCGGACTCTTCTTGTGCCTCCAAGAGACGGCGAAGGTCGAAGAGCGCGCGGCGTTGGAGAGTGTAAATGTAGTCCTTCCTCTTACCCAGGACGTCCGCCACCTCCGCCACCGAGAAACCCTCGATAAAGCGGAGAATTATCACCTGCTGGCGTTCTGGTTTGAGCTTCAACACCGCACGACGTAAAGCGTCGTGTGCGAGGTCGCTTATGGCGATGGATTCGGGATCAGTGCTCTGACCTGCCACCAGCTCCGGAAACCCCTCAATACCGTCTGTAGCTCGTTCCTTCGCCTTGCGGTAGTGACTTACCACCAGATTGTGGCTAATTCTCAGAAGCCAGGCGATAAAAGCAGCGCGACCGGGCTGGTATCGCCGAATCGCTTTCCAGGCCTGCAGGAAGGTTTGTTGAGTGAGGTCCTCCGCATCATTCTGGTTTCCCGTGCGGTAATAGCAGTCCCGCAGAACCCGGGCGACGTGACGTTGGTAGAGCGCCGCGAACGCCAAGGTGTTCCCTTCTATCGCCGCCTCAATGAGCCGAGCCTCCTCACTGTCCACTCCAGTGGTCCATGCGGCCGGAGCTTCGGGCGCTGTGGTTACTGGACTGTGGGCTCCAGCGTCGGGGCTAATTCTCATTGTTATCTCCGTTTTCAGGAGTAGGCGTGGACTGAGGCTCAGGGGTCGTCGGCCAGGTGGTTGGTGGAATGGTGGAGGTTGGCGAAACCGTCTCTTCATGCTCGCCATCTTGGCCATCGGTGTTGGTAGGCTCGGCGCTAGGAGTTGGGGAAGGAGTTTCGTTACGCTCGCCATCTTGATCGCCAATACTGGTAGGCTGGACACTCGGTATCACTGGCACAGTGGGGGTTGGCGAAACGGTATCGTGATGCTCGTTATCCTGATCACTGCTCGTAGTAGGTTCTGAACTGGGAGTCGATGAAACACTGTCGTGATGCTCATTGTCTTGATTGTCAAGGGTAGCAGGCCCAGCGGAAGGTGGAATGTTTGGAGTCGGCTCTAGAGTAGGCGAAACGATTGGCCTAGGCTGATCAGTCGCCGAAGTGGTTGGTGCAAGCTCAGGAGTTGAGAAGACGACTTGGTAGGAACCGGGCGTGCTTTCTGGTGTTGCGGTCGGCGAACCGGTCACGCTCGTCGTTCCCGGTCCCCCGATCAGCCTGTTGGCCCCCGTTGCGTTCCTAACTTCTCCCGCCCCCTTCGGTTCGATCTTGGCCGGGCCCGGGACACCAATCACCCGGCCGACGACGCTAGTTACCGTGGAGAGACCTTCGACAAACGGCCCTGGACCAGCAATAGCCGGTACGGAGACTCCTCCCACCAGCAACACGGCTGCGCCAATAGCGGCAAAACGTCGTGAAAGAAGGGGTTTCCCAGGGCTTGCCATGAAAGAGCGTGCTCGACCAAGGAGAGTCCCTTTTGTCTGCGCTCGCATAGCCTCCAGGAGGGTGGAATAGCCCTGCTCGATAAAGGCCGGCCTAGGCTGCCCTTCCATGACAGCATCTAGCTTTCTCACCGACTCTTTGATTCTGAGCAGTACTGGGTCGTCTTGGTTTTCTGTGGCCTGTAGCGCTTTTGCTGCCATTGAGATCTCTTCCTAAAGGTGTTCGAGCTTCTACATGATAAACGCATAAACCGCGCTGGATATACAGCCAATCGGTACTACCAGTATGTAGTACTTTAGTTTATCCGTCTAGTAGTGGCCACCTTTAACAGGCCCTCTCGGGACGTCCAGATGCAGACCGGCGTCCTCGCCCACGGCATTTAAGCGTCTCTACTCGAGCGTGGGACGCCTGTCGCCGGCCGAGTTTGAGGCCTCGCCCTGCCCGAGTGTGGAAGGATTACCTGGGCGCTGCTCTGGCCCGAGGGGATGACCTATTTCCTAGGTTCCTTAGGACCTTTGGGCTGTGAAAGATCGCGGACAGCCTGCGTTTATAGAGTAGATACGTTTCCAGCCGGTGGAAACCACCCTAAGGGCGATTGCCAAGCTGAGGTTGTCTCACTTGGCCGACCATAAAACGAGAGGAGGACAGAAAATGAAACGGCGAGTTATCGTGACCCTGGCAATGGCGGCTCTTCTGACAATGTTCTGGACGCAGGGGGCCTTTGCTGACAGTGGCTCCAAGGCCAATTCGGCGAGCCGGGTGCAGGTCTCTCAGAA
>JAMDCE010000454.1:577-2690 GCA_023489135.1 Chloroflexota bacterium | reverse complement strand
GCTGCCAAAGCCAAGCAATACGGCTACGGCGTACTTGACAACGTGCTCTCTAGCTTGGAATTCGAACGGCTTTCCCACGCCAGTGGGCCCACGGGAGGTAAGATCCTTCTTAAAGACGGCACGCCGCCGAAGAGCGTGGCCATATTGCATTGCATCGGCAGCCGCGACGAGAACTACAATGAGTACTGCTCGCGAGTCTGCTGTATGTACTCGATGAAGTTTGCCCACCTGGTGAGAGAGAAGATCCAGGCTCAGGTGTACGAGTTCTACATCGATATTCGGGCCTATGGCAAGGGTTACGAGGAGTTTTACAAGCGGCTGCTTCACGAGGACGTGATCTTCGTCCGTGGCAAAGGAGCCGAGGTCTCGAACCTGGCCGAGACTCCGGAGGAGCGAGGTAAGCTGATCGTCAAGTGTGAAGACACCTTGCTGGGCGTGGTCCGCCGCGTTCCCGTGGACATGGTGATCCTGGCGGCGGGGCTGGAAGCGGCTAAAGGAACGGCCGAGGTAGCCCGTGTATTCTCAATCAGTCGGAGTAAGGATGGCTTCTTCCTGGAGAAGCACCCCAAGCTGGCGCCCGTGGAAACGGCCTCCGACGGCATTCTCATTGCGGGTGCCTGCCAGGGACCCAAGGACATTCCGGACAGCGTCGCCCAAGGCGCAGCGGCGTCGGCCGTCGCCCTTTCTATGTTAGACCGAGGAAAGGTCGAGATAGAGCCGATCGTGTCTTGTATCGATCCTGAGGCTTGCGCCGGTTGCAAGATCTGCATCGCCACCTGTCCCTTCAACGTGATCCACTTCGATGAGGAGAGAAAGATTTCGGTGGTGGAAGAAGCCACGTGTAAGGGATGTGGAACGTGCGTGGCCGCCTGTCCTTCCGGCGCGGCGACGCAGAAGGGTTATTCCGACGAACAGATCTTTGCGGAGATGGAGGGCGGCCTGCTCTTAATAAGTAGTTGACTCCAGTGGAAGTTATCGCAGCGAGGAGACGAGGATGAGCGACGGGAACTTTGAACCGAGAATAGTGGGCTTCCTGTGCCGGTGGTGCAGCTACACGGGGTCCGATCTGGCCGGGACCAGCCGCATCAAGTACCCACCGAATGTCGTGTCGATCCGAGTGATGTGTTCCGGTCGGGTCGATCCTACTTTTGTCGTGAAGGCTTTCGCTAGTGGCGCCGATGGCGTCCTCATAGCAGGCTGCCATCCAGGCGATTGCCATTACAACAGCGGGAACGTGAAGGCCATGCGCCGTTTCCCTTTGCTTCTCAAGATGTTGGAGCAGTTTGGCATCGAGAAGACAAGGGTGCGTCTGGAATGGGTCTCCGCTTCGGAGAGCGAGCGTTTTGCCTCGGTGGTCGCCGAACTGACCGAGGAAGTAAGGCGACTAGGACCGTTGGACTGGAAGAGCCACCTCATCCCTCTAGCACCATATGAAGAAAGCATCGCGGCCGCACCCGTCCAGGTCGCGGTGGCCAGCTAGGGGCCAGAAGATCTAGATTGCCAGCCGGACTGGACAGCGGAGATTCGGCCGGACCGATGAAGGACAGGGGGTGTGTAGAGAATGGCTAAATTGAATCTGGCGGTTTACTGGTCAGCCACCTGCGGCGGCTGTGATGTGTCCCTCCTGGATTTGAACGAGAAGATTCTCGACGTGGCCAATCTGGCCGACATCGTTTTCTGGCCCATCGCCCTGGACTTCAAGCGGCACGATGTTGAGGCGCTAGCCGACCAGTCCATAGATGTCTGTCTGATCAACGGGGGAGTGAGAAACAGCGAACAGGAGGAGATCGTAAGGCTACTCCGGCAGAAATCCAAAACTGTGATCGCGTTCGGTTCTTGCGCTTGCTTTGGGGGAATCCCCGGGCTGGCTAATGTAACGGACCGTAAGGGCATATTCACCTATGTCTATAAGGATTCTCCATCTACGGAGAACCCGGAGGGTGTCCTGCCTCAGACCAGTTACGGCGCTCCAGAGGGAGAGCTTACCTTGCCGGCTTTCTACGACACGGTGAAGACCCTTGACCAGACCATCCCGGTGGATTACTATCAGCCCGGCTGTCCGCCGGTGACCAAGCAGATTTGGGCGTCGATAGAGGCCATCGCCACGAACGCA
>JAMDCE010000454.1:0-567 GCA_023489135.1 Chloroflexota bacterium | reverse complement strand
GTTGGTGCTTCCAATAAGAGCTTATGCGATGAGTGCACGCGGATCAAAGAGGAGAAGAAGGTCAAGTCCTTTGTTCGACCGCACCTGGTGATAGCGGACCCGGAGCGATGTTTTCTGGAGCAGGGGGTTATCTGCTGTGGGCCAGCGACGCGAGGAGGGTGTGGAACCCAGTGCATCAACGCGCGAATGCCCTGTCGGGGCTGCTACGGTCCTGCCCCTGGCGTCACAGACCAGGGAGCGAAGTTTCTGAGTGCCATTGGATCGATGATCGACTCTGAGGACCCAAAAGAGATTGCCGAGATCGTCTCCCAGATCGCGGATCCGCTCGGCACTTTCTACCGGTTTAGTCTCGCTTCGTCCATGCTGAGGAGGGCAACGACCAAATGAAAAGAATCACAATAGACCCTATTACCCGCTTAGAAGGGCACGGAAAAATCGAGATCTTCCTCAATGATCGGGGTGATGTCGAGAACGCTTATTTGCAGGTGCGGTCGAACAAAGGACTTGACCTTCTTCTCCTCTTTGATCCGCGTGCACTCATCGCATAAGCTCTTATTGGAGGCACCA
>JAMDCE010000228.1 GCA_023489135.1 Chloroflexota bacterium | reverse complement strand
ACAGGCTCGTTCAAAAACCGGGCGGGCAGCCAATCATCAGCCCTGGTCCATCCCTCGCGGATGTTGAAGGCTTTCTTGAGACTCGAGATTCTGGCCCCGGCGGCAGGAAAGGTAATATGACAGCGAGGGATCGACGTTCTCATAGATGTAGTTGAGGGCGTGCATCACGCTGAGGCCTTCCACCCAGGGAATCTCGTAATCTTGATAGGTGGCTTGAGCGTCCTTCTGGGGATCAAGGCGATAGACGGTAAGCTTGACGAGCCTTCCATTGGTCTCAGCCATACTTGTCAACCTCCAGGATTCAAACGTGGTGAGTGAAAAGATGCCGCTCTAGGCATTTACCAATTCCTCCAGCAACTTGACCAGGACCTTCTTCCTTAGTTTCTGACCGACGACCTCTGGCGTAGATAACTCAAGCGCATCCTTGGGGCAATACTCCACGCACGCCGGCTGCGAGCGCCCGGCGCAGAGATCGCATATGACTACCTTCTTGGTGGCTGGATTAAGCGCTATCGCTCCGAACTGGCAGGCCTCGACGCACCAGGCGCAGCCATCACACTTGACGTTGTCGACCAGGATCATGCCCGTGTTTTCGTCCCGCTGCATGCACTTTTGGGGACAGCGCGCTATGCACGCTGGCTGCTCGCAGGCCCGGCAGGCTATGGACATCATCGTGATGGGTTCGATCCGCACCAGGCGGATGCGCGAGAGCATAGAACTGAAGCTCTTCTCCTTGACGGCAGAGCAGGACAGCTCACATAGCTGACAGCCCACACACTTATCCGGATCGCAAACGATAAACTTGTGGCCCATAGCTATACTCCAATCTCCTGCGCGACGTCGCCTAGCCCCAGTTGTGCCAGCTTAGCACGAGGGATGAGGCCCTCCGCAGTCCATTCTCTGAATTCGTAGTAATCGTCGATCATCAGTCTTAGACCGTCTTCGCCAATATATGCCCCCGCCGAGGCTCCGGCGGGTACAGGCTCGTTCAAAAACCGGGCGGGCAGCCAATCATCAGCCCTGGTCCATCCCTCGCGGATGTTGAAGGCTTTCTTGAGACTCGAGATTCTGGCCCCGGCGGCCCGCAGGTCCTCGGGATTCACTTGAATTCCGGTCGTGAGCGTGAACATCCGTGCGCTCTCGGAATAGAAATCGGTAAAGCACCCGCGGATAAACTTGCAGATGATAAGGGAATCGAGGATAGCCGCGAAATCCTCTTGCTCGGCGGCCAGCCGTCCCCGTCCCTTCTCCGCCTTGAATCTATCAACCTTGCCTTTCATATCCGGCTCGTAGGCCGCGGAGCGGTTGTGGCAGGCGCCACGCGTACCGACGGCGAATCCGAGCGCCAGGGTCTTCAGACCACGCGGGTCGTAGCCGGGAAGCTCCAGCCCCTTGACCTGAATGGCGAAGTCTTCCGAGCCCTTTCCCACTCGTCGCGCCGCACGGCGCGATCCCTCGGCCAGCAAATCGCCAATCCCCTGTCGGCTGGCAATCATCTTGATGAGAGATAGGGCGGCCTCTTCATTCCCGAACTTCAAGTCGAGTCCCTGGGTGTCTTCCTTCGAGAGCAGTCCTCGCTCGTAGCATTCCATCGCCCAGGATATCGTCACGCCGGTGCTGATGGTATCGAGGCCGTAACGATCGCACATCTCGCAGGCCTTGATGATGGCGGGAAAGCTGCCGATGCCGCAGCAGGGTCCCAGCGCGAACAGGGACTCGTAATCCACCGAGACCATAGACCCTTCGTAAGTCCCATCCACTACGCCAACCACCTGCTCGCAGGCGATAGGGCAGGCGGCGCAGGCGACCGTTTTCTCCAGGTGGTGTCGCCGCAGGTACTCGCCGCTGATCTCCTCTGCCCTCTCGAACGTCGTCTCGCGGAAGTTCCGCGTCGGCAGGATGCCCATACGATCGAAGACGAGCACGTTGCCCGGCGTTCCCCCAATGCGATACTTTTCGGTGCCTGGCCCCTGAGCCCGGCCAATCAACTCCAGGCTGACCTTCATCAATTCGTCGAGCTGGGCCACCCGGACCGCCCTGGCGCCCCTGATCGCCACCGCCTTGAGGTTCTTGGACCCCATCACCGCCCCGTTACCGGTGCGACCGGCCTGTCTTCCCCGGTCGTTGCTCACGCAGGCGTAGCGGACCATCTTCTCGCCGGCAATGCCGATGGAGGCAACCCGGATCTGATCGTCTTCGAGCTCTTCGCGGATGGCCTCTTCAGTCTCGAAGCACTCCCGGCCAACCAGTTGCTCCGCGCTGCGAAACTGGACGTCCTCGCCGTCGATGAACAGATAGGACGGTGAGCGAGCCTTTCCCTTGATCACGATGGCGTCCCATCCGGCGTGTCTGAGGGCCTGGGCCCAGAAGCTCCCCGAAAGGGAATCGCCGATGAATCCGGTGAGGGGCGATTTGGTGGCCAGCGCATACTTGGAGCCAGCCGGGACGATCGTTCCGCCGAAGGCGCCCCCGGCAAAGACCAGCACGTTGTCCGGACCGAGCGGGTCTGCGCCGCGTGGCAGGTTTTCGTAGAGCAGACGGGTGGCCACGCCCACCCCACCGAGGTACATCTTATAGAAATCCTCGCCGACCTCTTGAACCCGAGTACGCTGGTTTGACAGATCGACGTGCAGGATCTTCCCCGAATAGGAATACATAACTATCCTCCAGCAATAGCCAAGAGCAAG
>JAMDCE010000395.1:910-2696 GCA_023489135.1 Chloroflexota bacterium | reverse complement strand
TCAAACGTATGCCTGCCGGCTCTCCATAAGCTCGGGGGCTTTCAGCGTTGTATCTTTGTGTTGCCATATTCATTGATTACCTGATGTTGACAACACAATCATATCACGCAAACCTGCGATTGGCAAATCTAATTAGAGCGGCTCAAAAAACCCCTTGTGTCCCGGACAGCTCCGTGGTAGTATGCGCGTGTAGCACCCATGTTCTCAGGCGTAGAGTGCGCGCTTGATTGGATGTTCCGAATTTCAAGTTTAAGGAGGTACTTTGCCAAGTGGTTGCATTGAGGAAATTCCTGTACCTGGACTCTCAGATCATCGATACCTACCTGTCCAGTGTCGACGGCGGGGTCTCGGCCGGCCCGACGTCGATTAAGGAAACGGAGGAGAGAACCAAGGAAGGAAAGGGGGGTGTCTCTTTGTCGCCCATCCAGATTGGGGGTGGCATAGCCGACAGGTCAACCACAGAGTTCCAAAGAAGTGTGGTTGAAACCAGCGCTGCAAGGTTTGAAAGGTTATATCAAAGCGTCAGCCCCGATGAACTAAAGTACGTCGAAATCGCGAACGAAGACCTATGGGACTCACTCCGGCGCACGACCGTGGTGGAGGTCGTCGGGCGTATTAGACTGTTGCAATGGCAGCAGATACTGGAATTCGCTGACCAAATCAGCCCCCTCGCCGAGATGATGGAGCAATTCGGGCAGTCAGTTGACGCTCAGACAAAGGCCATGCTCGCTGGCATCAAGCAACTGGGTACAATGAATGAGGGCAAAGGCACAACGATCGTTCTTGATGTTTTGGAGTCTCCAGAATACCGATTCGTAGCAACCCTCAGCGACCCTATGATCTTGGTGCCACGAGCTGAGCTTGAAGGAGAAGCAACGATAATCGGTTCCATCCAGCGAAAACTGAAGCCGGGCGAAAAGCTTACCGTGTCCTCTCTCCTAACCTCCACGTCGGCAATGACTCAACTCAATCGCGCCCAGCGTCGAGCATCCAAGCCAAAGGCAATGGCTGGCCCGAATCCGCTTTTTGAAGAGGTAGCTGCTCCTGCATGCATACTTACTCCTGTGGCCGTCTTCAAATAGACGCGAATGAACCCCTGCAAATGACGTGGTGCCGGCATACCTCGCCGCGTGTACGATACCTGTCGCCCATATACTGCGACCCTCTCGTCAAACCGTGGGAGTCAGTGACTAATGAGAAGGCAGTTCGCATTCCTTGTTCCGGTAGATAACGTTTGAGAGGGCGAGCGAAGTCGATCACATGCGCCCAGCAAGGGGATCTGTTTGGGGAAGCTATCTTGATACCCTCCTTACCAACAGATTACCAGCCGCTCCGGCCCGCTCACTTCGTCCCTTCGCGAATCTACCTGGCTGCCGGCAGCCTGGACACCACGCAGCGCAGACGATTCGTAGAGAGCATCTGTAAGCTGTACCCGGAAGCACCGGTAGAGGAATGCCTGGACGTCCCGCATAATCGAATCGAGCTTCAGAGTAAGGATGCTCTAACCCTGCACCAGCTTGGCAAGCAAACCCTGGTCTTCGGCGAGCTAAAGACAGCGGTACGGTTCAGCCAAGAGAAGGGCAATACTTGTCCGAACTACTGGCATTTCTCCCCTTATGGCTTTTGCCCCTTTGGCTGCAAATACTGCTATTTGGCCGGCACACAGGGCGTCAAATTCTCGCCGACAGTCAAAGTATACGTCAATTTACCGGAGATGCTAGCAGAGATAGATCGAGTTGCATTAAGGCATGGCAGGCCTGTTGCGTTCTACCTAGGCAAGCTCCAG
>JAMDCE010000395.1:0-899 GCA_023489135.1 Chloroflexota bacterium | reverse complement strand
CTGACTCTGCTTACCAAGAGCGACTATGTTGAACGCCTGCTTGACCTCGATCACGGGAGCCACACGATCCTCTCGTGGAGCGTCAACCCACCCGAGATATCGGCTGTTTTTGAGGAGAATGTGCCAATCTGGAGAATATACGTGATGCGCCCCACTTTCAACTGCCCCGTGAGGGGCCACTTTTTCTGAGCGAAGGCTCAGAAAAAGCCTAGATACTTGCACGTTATTCCCTGCGGTCACCGATGTCAAATGTTGTCAACTTGGATGCAATTCTCGACTCCCTGGCTGTCACCAACCTTGTGGTCTTCCGGGCTTAGCTCCCGAGAGGGCGGGTTTGTAGAGTCTTGAAGACCATAACAGCATCGACGCAGCCTTCGGGTGCCCTCGCTTCGTGATGGGCGACCCCGGAGATCTCACAGCGGGCTGTTCAGGCAGGCGAGGTGGAGTTTGGGGGAGTTTGACGCATTGCGCCCGCAGTGCGCGTTCATCAGATGTGGTAATGAGACGTATTGCGTGCGTGAATGCAGATGCGCGCCGATAGTGCGCAGATATACTGGTATAACATACGCCTTACGCAAGAAATGATTGGTGGAGACGGGGGAGGCCCCAGCCCCATCATACCCAAATGCTGACACGATTGGCAGAACAGCGTGGACTGGCGATTTCACTAGATACACATTCATCTAACCGAAGCCGGTTGCAGGCAGTGTTTGCCTCAAACCGGTTGACGGCGAACGAGCCGGTTGACAGGTCCTGGTCCTTATACTAAAATACGTATAGCTAATGAAAGAGGAGCGCATCAACGATAGCTCAGATTGGTCGCTCGTTTTCTACGTCGAGGACGATGGGACCAGCCCGGTTGAGGAGTTTCTTGCTGCCCTTGATGACAAGACCCAGCG
>JAMDCE010000706.1 GCA_023489135.1 Chloroflexota bacterium | reverse complement strand
CTTGTGGAGATTGGAAGAGATCAGATCCAGAGCTGTGAAGTGGATGATTCGGCGCGGCTGGAAGCATAAGCTCGCAAAACGGTTGGGTTATGAGCAAAGCCTTTTCGAACACAGTCTGGTCGAGCTTGACGTACTACTTGAACTGCTGCCGATTCTTGCTGACCCCCGACACTACAATTTGAACCAGACTGAACGGAAGATTCTTGCCGTAGCCGTTCTTGTCCACGATGTGGGGAAGGAGACTGACCTATGGCAGAGGTACCTTCAAGATCTACACCCAAAGAGAAAGATGTCCCATATTCTCCCCGATTTGACTAGTGCCGTGATACCGGATCTATGTAATGTGCTAGGGTTTGAGTCGTTGGACGAGCCGGTTCAACGCATCATGGCCCACTGCGCTCAATTCCACCATAGTAAACCTGGCCAAAGCGATGGTACTGTATTTGAAGCGATTCTTGGAGGCGGTTCGGACAGGTTCCTTACCCTAGCTCAGTTGATCAAAGCCCTCGATCAGTGCTGTTCCGCAGCCAGTGCCAGTGAGGCCAAGGCGGCCATGGAATCAGACACTGCACTGGGGAACCACCTCCGGTTGGCCCTGCACGAGGTTCTGGTACGGGGCGTCTCGACGACTCTCCTCCACCGTGCAGCTCAAGACTCGTTTCAGGAAGCAGGTTGGAGGCCAATCCTCTATTTCTATAACGCTACCCTATATGCCGCCGATCCTAACAAGAACCCAAATAAGCCTGCGTTGGAGGCCATTCGCGCCCGTCTCAAGCTGTGCATCGAAGAGGCATTTACTCGAGATATAACTTCGCTTATGGTGGGGAGCCCCACCGGGAACATTCTTCCTAAACCGGATCTTTTAGATTTTCGGGAGACCCTACAGTATCTTGAGAGTGCTGCCAGGAAGATTAGTCCCAGAAGCTTTGACAAGAAGCCACCAAAAAGAAAACGCGAGGTGGTTGAGGAATACTGGAGGTTCAAAAGGAAGATTGGAACTCCGACGGAGCATGAGGTTGAGCTGGACGCCGCACGTATTTCGGTTGCCCAGCCCGAGATGTTAATCTTTAAGTTTTTCAAGGCAACGGTGGACCCGGATAAGGTGAGAACACTAGGGAAACAAGGATCTGCTCTAGCTAGAAAGTTATATGAGGAGGCTTTTGGTACTGATAGTTGGTCCGCCCTTCAGTCCACTTCTACACTCATGCCAGCCAAGGATATGGGCGCGACGATCGATTACTTTTGGAGACTGCCGGGCAAGGAGGTCAGTCATTCAGAAGTTCAACGGGTCGAAGAGCTTCCCGACATTGTTCGTATGGAGGTTCTGATTGATTTACTGGATGGGATCGTGCAGAAAGTTTACTCGTCAATTGGGCGAGTATCCCCCAGAGACCAGATCTCAGAGTCGATGGCTGAAGCCTTTATCGCGGATCTTCTCCGGCCCACCGTCGGCGGCGATATTCGAATGTTTGCCCAGGAACAGATGGCACACTATAATCAGTCCAAGCCGTTCGCTGGTAAGGAGAGCACCAAAGGAGTCTATCTCTGCCCCATCTGTAACGCTCATTTCGATCCCAAGAGAGCAGTCAAGGCCTCGGCCGACTTTATTGACAGCCCACAGAGCCACACCAACCGCGGAGTGGCCCACGGGTCCTTCGGCTATGTGGAGGTCTGCACTACATGTTACTATGAGCGCCTCCTCCTCCAGATACTCTTGGGAAGCCGACCAGCCGAGATGATTACCCTTGTGCCTCGGCTTAATCTGGGGTATGCAAAAGGAGAGGAGTTGGCTAGGAAGGTCCGGGAATGGATTGAGAGGGCCAAGGGGCAGATGCGTGGCGAGACCGGCAACCTAGAGTGGGGATTCTCTCTCGGATTCACCGACTGGGCAGCCCGCCATCTTGGAAACCGCGATCCCTTCACCCTGGAGCCGGGAGACTTGCTTGCCCTTTTCAGTTACCGTTTTTCTCCTGACACCCAAAAGAAGCGGCGGAAGGAAGCCTTGAAACGGCTTCACGAGGAATTTGATGAGAGTTTAGATGCCTTAAACCTTGTCTGTTCCGCGGCCTTTCCCAATTGGGATGCGGCCGTCGATGCGCTGATGGAAGATCAGGTCGACCAACAAGAGTTCAAGGCCATTCGTCGCGAAGTCTTTCGTCTGAATGAGACCATTCACCTCATCTGCCAAACTCCGAATGTTGTCTTCATTCCTGTAGCTTATGAGGTCGCCGCGGGGAGCGACGAATCGGAAACCAACAAGGCGCTCCGCCGTCTTTATGTGGCCTTGATCCTGAGTCTTGTCTTTGATGCCTCAGTGGCCATCAGTAAGGAAGGCGAGTGGGTGGATTTTCGTGGCGGGGTTGGTGCGGCCTATGTTTCGCCGGTGCCGGCTGTCCGGTCTCTCATCGGTCAAGGTTGGCTGACGATCGCCTGCGCAAAAAGATGGATTGCAGCCATCGGTGCCGCGAGCCTATTGGTCCGGGACACGGGACTTCCCAACCGTTCGGCACTTTATCAGATCCTGGTAGCTGACCCGCCCGAGCGGCTAGCCCGGCGTATCGAACAGGGAGGCGGAAAGACGCTCACCCTTCGCCACCTACGGCTCATTGAGCAGTTGCCTGACTTTCTAAGAACCGAAGAGAAGGAGGAGTACCATGAGAGCCCCCCTAATGGTCCAGATCAACCTTTTTGACATCA
>JAMDCE010000702.1 GCA_023489135.1 Chloroflexota bacterium | reverse complement strand
GCACCTTGATGTACGTACATCAAGGTGCTGTCTTTCTCCATCGGTTCGGCCATTGCCTCTCTGGCCGGTGCTCTGTTTGCGCACTACATGTTCTATATCGAGCCGGCCAATTTCGGCATTCTGCGCTCGCTAACGCCAGCATTCTTTGTGATCTTTGGCGGGGTACAGACCTTTTGGGGGCCTTTGCTGGGGGCCATAGTCCTGACGCTCCTGCCCGAGTACGCCCGACCCATCGCCACGTGGCGCGACTCTGTCTACGGGCTGGTTATCCTCGTGATGATCATCTGGCGACCCCAGGGGATCATCTCGAAAGCTGCAGTTCTCGCTGTCGGAGACTTTCTCCGCTCAGCTCCTGTTGTTAAGGGCCTGCAACTGAATCGAGCGCCCGGCAAGAGCAAAGGGGCCAACGAGAATGCCGCCCTACACGAGTAAGTGTTAGGATGCGTGCGCTACCAAAGGGGGTGATATAGCTACAACTTCAGAACCCACGGTTCGCTACCTCACGAGAACTAAGCTTTACTAGGAGGTTTTCCAGTGATCCGGAAAAGAGTCTCCAAGCTGGGTATGCTCAGCCTAGTCATCGTGTCGCTTCTCTCTCTCGCCTTGTACGGGTGCAGCAGCGCCACGCCATCTCCCACTCCGGCTGCGCCCGCGGCCGCCAAGGCCACATCCGCTCCAGCGGCAGCCAAAGCCACTGCTGCGCCACAGGCCGCCCAGCCGGCCACGGGGGCAGCTGCCCCCGCCAAACCCACCGGAAAGCCCATTAAGGTCGGGTATATGACCCCCTTAACCGGCCGAATGGTGGCCAACGGTCTCTTGCAGCAGGTCGCGGTGCAACTCGCAGTTGAGGACATAAATGCGGCTGGAGGCATAAACGGCAATCCCTTTGAGGTTGTGACTTTTGACAGCCCATTCGATCCTCAGCAGGCGGTGACGGGTGTTCGAAAGCTTATCGAGCAGGATAAGGTGTTCGCTGTGCTGGGCCCCTACGCCAGCGGTGAAGCTGAGGCCGCCGCCCCCATCGCCAACCAACTCCAGACTCCCCTGATTGCGTCGTCGGCATCCAAATCATCGATATTCCCCAAGAACCGGCCCTGGGCCTTCGGTTTCCTCGCCCCTGACGAGGATGGCATTCCCGTCGCGATCGACGGATACAAGAAAGTGTATCCGAATGTGAAGCGGATGGTCATTACCGGAGATACCAAGGAGTCGGTTACCGAGAACGCCATCAGGAACGTCTTCCCCAAGGCTCTGAAGGAAAGGGGATTCGAGGTCATAGATACCGTTCCGTACGAGACGGGCACAACCGACTTCAGCGCCATCGTTACGAAGATCAAGGGACTGAACCCCGATGGTATCGTGGTATGCGACGTGTCGGCCCCGGGCATAGCCAAGGAACTGGAGCGACAGCAGGTCAAGGCGCCGGTTGTTACGGGCTTCTGGATTCAACCGACTCCGTTCCTGGCCACCGTTGGCTCGGCCGGCGAAGGCTGGGTTGGAGTCCGTGTCATCAACGCCGAAAACCCTGACCCCACCCTTCAGAAGTTCCTCTCGCGATACAATGAGCGAGTCAAAGCTGGCAACATCAAGATAGATCAGTTGTCTCTCGAGGCAGGCGCGTACGACGCCCTCATAAGAATCGCGGAGATCATGCGCGCGAATAACATCACCGCCGACAGTAACCTGCAGCAGGCTCGCACGACAATACGGGATGGAATCGCGAGCCTGAAGAACTGGAAAGGCCTGTACACCAACATTTCGATGACCGAGTCGGGCCAGGTGACCTTTCAGACCTACGCTCACGTAGCGAAAAACGGAAAGTGGCAGGTGATTAAGTAATCGGGTAATCGAGCAGGAGGGTAGAGTCATCCTACCCTCCTCTTTGGGAAAATCGCTCAGGGAAAGGGAGATACGCAGTGTTGCAGACAACCTCAGTCTTCAGCAGTCCAACGAAGATGTACCACGGATTCGGTAGCGTGAATCTGGCTGGTGATATCGCGAGCTCTCTGGGCATTACAAAGGCAATGGTGGTAACCGACCGCGGTATAGTCAAGGCTGGACTTCTCGAAGGAATCCTTGGCTCGCTTGCAGGGAAGAACGTTCAGCACGCCGTGTTTGATGATGTTGAGGAAGACCCTGACGGCGAGACTGTTCAGCGAGGACTGTCCAAGTTGAGGGAAGCAGACGCGAATGGGGTGATCGCCGTGGGCGGGGGAAGCCCGATTTGCGCGGCAAAAGGGATAGCACTCGTAGCGACTAACGGGGGAAAAATCATCCAGTATGAGGGGCCTAACAAATACAAATTGCCCCCGCTGCCAGTAGTGGCTATACCGACGACCGCGGGGTCCGGAAGCGACGTCTCCCGATGGTTTGTCCTGCACAGCAAGGAAGAGCAACGCTCATTCGTGGTAGGAGGGGACGCCTGCTTCCCTTCCGCGTCCATCCTTGACCCGATGCTACTGGCAAGTCTTCCAAAGTGGCAGGCCATCATATCCGGCGTAGATGCGCTTACCCACGCGGTCGAAGCTCTGTGGACTACCAATGCTACCATTCTTACCGATGCGATCGCCTATGAATGCATCTCGGTGATCGTGGGGAACCTGACACGAGCAGCCCTGACGAGCGATCTGGAAGCCAAGAGCCGCCTCCACCTTGCTGCGTCGATGGCTAACATTGCCTGTGGCATCGGGTCAAGGAT
>JAMDCE010000528.1 GCA_023489135.1 Chloroflexota bacterium | reverse complement strand
CAGTTCGTGAAAATAACCCAGTGCCCCCTGGATTCCGCGCGGCACTACCTTTGCCGGTTGGTGCTGGATATGCTTTCCAAATCGAGGGTAACGAGCCCGGTTCCCTGAAAGGCCAGAAGACGTGGATCATCATTGAGTTGTTCCGCTTGAGCACCGAGCGTACTGAATTGAAAGCTCAGTGCTACCACCAGAGGGCACTGGGTTATTTTCACGAACTGCTATCGGAGATAGCAAGACTCTGGCCGAATACCAACAAAGCAATAAGTCAGTACCTTAAGCCGTATAAGAGGCTGGCCATGGACGATGTGAAAGCCAAGATGCTTCCGGTTACCGTATCGCCTCTCGTTCGTGACTCGGGATATGTGAATATTCTCTTTCTTGCGGCCGACCCAACGGACGCTTCACGACTGCGCTTAGGCGAAGAGTTTCGAGAGATTCAGGAAGAACTCAAGTTGGGTAAACAGCGAGAGCGCTTTAGGGTCGAACTACCCCAGTTATCTGTTCGTCCAGCGGATATCAGCCAAGCATTGTTGGATTATGAACCCCAAATCGTCCATTTTTCCGGTCACGGCACACCTACAGGCGCGTTGTGTTTCGAGAATCGGATAGGAGAAGCACATCTTGTTGAGCCCGACGCGCTAGCGGCATTATTTGAGCTATTTGCCAATCGAGTAAACCGTGTTCTGCTGAACGCCTGTTACTCAGACGCTCAAGCTAGGGCAATTGCAGAGCATGTCAAATACGTCATCGGAATGAGCAAGGAAATCAGCGATAAGGCCGCCATTGCCTTCGTCACTGGATTCTACCAAGCATTAGGCGCAGGCCGTACTATTGAAGGTGCATACAAGCTTGGGTGCGCACAAATCAGTTTACAAGGTGTCCCCGAAGAGTTCACTCCTGTGCTTATCAAAAAGCGAAACAAACAATCATATAAACAGGTTCGTGCCAAGCCTAGCGCGTCGCGGAATGCGCTTCCCGCCGACGAACAAGCCCATCGACTAGCAGAACTAGAGGAACATCTGAGGCTGCTGCGGCATTACGAAGACATCCGGCAGCAAATACGAGAGCTTCAACATCATTTGCCCTTTTGGCCACCAGAGCGCTTGGCCGCTTTAGATCTGTCCAAGGGCATGAGAGGCGACGCCTTTGGCGGACTGCCGCCACTGAAATGGATTCCAACCGCAGACGGGCATTGGTTGCGGGCGCTAGATGAGCGATTCGACCCCGTGATCCAACATCTTGAATCGTCGGACCAAAAGGCCATTCTCCAAGCGCTAAAGAACTGGAAAAAGCTTGGTGGCGATTGCATAGAGCGATGTCATCGTCTGCACGAGGAAATCGAGCGAGAGGCCGAAAGGGAAACGGGTCTTTCCACCATCTTCTCTGACTCGAGTCGTCCTGCCGAGCCAGGGTTGTGGAACGCCTTCTCGTGGACGATCTACCGCTGGGCCGTAGGTCCAACCTATGACTGGGACTATACCATCGCCGCCGAGGTGGGTAACCTACGGCTGCTCCAATTACTGCCGGAGCACTCCAACCTCGCATGGATTCAGTCAGAAGAGATTGGGCGCGTGAAAGCGCTTCATCAGAGATTGATGCAGAACTACCGAGAAAGCCATCTGGCAAAGGGCATCACCGACCTCGTACGAACTATGACAACGGTGGACCAGCAGATAACGGACGGCCTTGCCATAGTCTCAAAGCTGGCCGTCATAACAGGTAAATGCGGTCAATGCGCCAGCCCCCAAGCCACTTCGCACTAACACAGATTATGTACAACCGTTCACGTCTGATGGTTGTCTGCTCCTTGAGTTATGGAATATAATCAGGCCAAATCAAACAATTGCTGCCTTCCGCTACTTTGCCCCGAAGGAGATAGTCTCAATGCCTGTTGAAGATTTCCTGAGTCGATATCAGCGGGAGTATGATTACTACCAAGAGATCGCTCGCCTTTGTGCGTTGCAATGCGAGACTGAACTCGAACGCAACGGTATTCGGGCAATAGTCACTTTCCGCGCAAAGCGGCCTGATCGACTTAGGGAAAAAGTGGAGAAAAGGAATGGGCAGCATTCGTACGAGAATGTTGATGACATCTACCAAGACATTGTAGACCTCGCGGGTGTGCGTGTTGCACTCTACTTCCCAGGGGATAAGGTTGAGGTCGATCGGATCATCAGGTCTCTATTCACAATCGAGAAAGATAAGAGCTTCCCACGTGACTCAGATTCTCAAGTTGTAAGCGGCACATACGCCAAGCGCTTTGTTGGTTACACAGCCATCCATTACCATGTCCGACTTCGCGAGGAGAATCTTCCGGAGGCTGACAAACGCTATGCTAACTCGCTCATTGAGATCCAAGTTGCCTCTGTTCTTATGCACGGGTGGGCAGAGGTCGAGCACGACCTCGCTTATAAGCCACTAAGTGGGGACGTCTCGGACGACGAATACGCGATTCTTGACGAACTCAACGGGCTCGTGCTAGCCGGAGAGATCGCTTTAGAGAGGCTGCAGAAGGCCGTGCAGCAACGTGCCAGTAAACGCGGTAAACACTTCACCAATCATTACGAGCTAGCCGCATACCTGTATGATGCAATCCGGTCATCTCCCGCCAATGGCCCAAACGAGCCCGTCATGGTACGAGCAGATGTTCTCCTCCGCTTTCTACAGTTGGCGAACTTAGACCGCACAGATCCACTTGT
>JAMDCE010000261.1 GCA_023489135.1 Chloroflexota bacterium | reverse complement strand
TCCCAGAACGACGAGCAGGAGTAGAAGCAGAGTCCCCCGGACGCCACGCGGATAGAGTCGTTCGATTAAGCCTCGCTCCATCAGTATCGTCCTAACATAAAGAGGCGCCCGCAAATGCAGGCGCTTCCATCACCAACTATCCACCTGAAGCCCAATCTACCGAACTGGAGGTGGCCGACGAAAACGGTAAACCGCAAGCATAATAGCACCTACCTAGCAGCAAGTCAAGCCTTCGCCATTCAACGTACCATAAAAACACGCGTGCCGCTGATGGCTTTGTCAAAACCTTCTACCATTGGCAGCTTGGAGTGCCCTTGGACTTGACCAGGCCACCGCGCCAGTTCAAGCCACTTCTCAAACTATTGCCATTGTCCTGAGCATAGCGTATAGTATTGCCCGACATATGGTGCTCAGACGAGACGTTTTTTCGAAAGGGGGATAGGAATAGGTGTCAGATTCTCTTATTGACGCTATTATCAACCTCGAAGAGAAAGCTGCCTTGAGCAAAATCAGAGCGGCTAGCGAGGGCGGCATCGACCCGCTTGCCATCATTGAGGAGTGTCGCCAGGGGCTACAGGTCGTGGGAGAACGGTTCGACAGGGAGGAATACTTCCTCTCTGAGCTGATTGTCGGAGCCGAGATATTCAGGCAAGCGGTGGAAATCCTTGGGCCTGCGCTCGAGGCGAGAAAAGTGGCTGGTGGCGCCCTTGGTAGAGTAGTAATCGGCACCGTTAAGGGCGATATCCACGATTTGGGGAAGAACGTGGTTGTCGCAATGCTCTCGGCCAGCGGATTTCAAGTACATGACCTCGGGGTCGATGTGCCCAAGGACAGGTTCGTCGAGGCGGTGAGACAGGTGCGGCCACAGGTGCTGGGGATTAGCGCGCTTCTCACGCTCTCCTTTAACGAAATGCGCGACACAATCCAGGCGCTCAAGGACGCCGGGTTGCGGGACGGCCTGGGAATCATGGTTGGTGGCGGGCCCGTAAACGAGGCCGTCAAGGACTACGTCGGGGCTGATGTTGTAGGACGCAACGCGGCACACGCGGTAGAAATAGCAAAGCAGCTGGCGGGGGTTAGCTAAAATGGGCGAAGTTCTTACCTCCCAGGAGCGTATTCAAAGAGCAATCAACCTTCAAGAATGCGATAGGGTGTCTGCTGCACCATTGTTGATGTACTTCTGCGCCCATTTCAACGGCGTATCCACCAAGGATTTCCTGAACGATATGGATAAGCAAGTTGCAACGGTTGAGAAAACGTTCGAGCGTCTTGGGGGCTGGGACGCCTGGTATTTCGCTCCAGGATCGCAGAATGATTACACCATGCGCGCCCGATGGCCACTGGAAGTGAAGACACCCGGAATGGGCTTGCCCGACGACGCACCTCTGCCGCAACTGAATGAAAAAGTCGTGATGAAGCCAGAGGAGTACGACATCATCATCGAAGAGGGCTTCGACAAATGGTTTCTGGGCCACGTTCAGCGGATGTATCCCTCGCTAGATTTCAACGACATATTCGCCAGGGTAGTGCCCGAAGGATCAGCGAACGTGCGGCGTTTCTACCTCAAGTGGGAGGTTGAGCGGCACGTCCCGTTGCTGTCCGGCGTCAACATCTACCAACCTATTGAGGTGTTCTCGTTCGCACGGTCTTTCTACGAGTTCAGTCTGGATATGGCTCGTAGGCCAGACAAAGTGCTCCAGGCCGTGGAGGCCACGTTGGAGCCGCTGATACAGCGAGCTCTTAACGGCGTCAAGGCGATAGGATCGAAGGCTGTGTGGGTAGGAGGCTGGCGCACGGGCGCAACTTTTATATCGTCTCGGCAGTTCGAGAAGTTTGTTCTGCCTGGCCTGAAGCACATGGTCGACGTGTTCATCGCCGAGGGCATTACTCCAGTCTTGCACTTCGACGCCAAGTGGAATCCTTTCCTTCACTACCTCCGCGAACTGCCACCAAAGAAATGCATATTCGCGCCCGACCAGGAAACAGATCCCGTTGCGTTCAAGAACGTGCTTGGCGACCATATGGCCTTCCTTGGCAACGTCTCGCCACAGGTTCTATCGCTTGGCACAGTTGACGAAACTGTACAAGAGTGCAAGAAGTTGATCGATGTGTTTGAACGACGAGGCCTGATACTCGGGACTGGCTGTGAAGCGCCTTTCAATTCCAAGCCCGAGAACATCCAGGCTTTGCTCGACACGGCTAAGACCTACGGCGCCAGACACAACTGATACTGGGTACTTCACTGAGAAAGAGGGCAATAAGCTCTGAATCCTTGCGCATCGGCACCGTTGGATTGTACACTATACTTCGTACGATGCTCGTGGCTCACAGAAGATTGACGATCAACCCACTCCTTTGGGTTTTCTAGGAGCGAATCGTGAAAGACAGAGCTCGCTTGTCAGAGGCATTCGTTATCGTAGCCGCCGCGTTCGTGACCTGCCTTCTGACAGCTAACATCATCGCCGTGAAAGTCGTCGACATTTTCGGTTGGGCAGCGCCTGCCGGCGTGGTAATTTTTCCGTTGAGCTACATTTTCGGTGACGTTCTGACCGAGGTCTACGGCTATCGCCAAGCCAGGCGAATTATATGGCTGGGCTTCGCTTGCAACCTTATCGCAGTTATTGCTATCTGGTTGGGCCAGATAATGCCGTCCTCGTCGTTCTGGGATGCACAACCTGCCTACGAACGCATTCTAGGGTATA
>JAMDCE010000134.1 GCA_023489135.1 Chloroflexota bacterium | reverse complement strand
GAACACTCCGCACGACTCAACTATCTTCACTCTCGACTTGCCACCCGGTAATTCCAGCTCGCCTTGTCTAACTACCACAGCCGTGGATGACACGCATATCGCCTATCGAGCGCATACCAAAGGTTATCTTTATCTCACCGACCCGTCGGGGTGCAAGGTGAAGCAGTTGTACGGTGATAGCGCCCAGTTCGACTTTGGCCCATATAGAGAGTCGGTGGATCTGTTCTTCGTGGACGGGGCCCACAGCTACGAGTATGTGCGTTCTGATACAGCCAAGGCCCTGTCTTGCACGCGAAAGGATGGGGTGATCCTGTGGCACGACTACGGCTGTGGTAGTTAGACAAGGCGAGCTGGAATTACCGGGTGGCAAGTCGAGAGTGAAGATAGTTGAGTCGTGCGGAGTGTTCAAGGCAAAAAGAAGAGCTGACCATCCGAAGAAGGTGCCGATCTCAAACACGATCCGGGGCGCAAGAACTCTGCTCAGCAGGGCAAGATACATCAGATCTTTCGCATAGCTGGGCTGCCACCAGGTTCCTACCACATCCCCGGTTGTTGGAAGCAGCTCGACGGAAACATGCATGGGCACCGTAAAGAGCTCGTGAAGCTGGCGTTGAGGAAGGCCCTTCCCGCTAATCATACACCAGCCAAACAAGCAGTATTGCAGATACGCCATTGCGCTTCGTGGACGATGTAGCAGGGCAAGCGTTGAGATGTTTCCGGCGAGGCATCCGGAAACTACCGAGGCACGGGCAAAGCTGGCCATCTGAAGGCCCCTCTTGACGCTTGCGGATGGAATGGGTCCCACCAGGTTCATGCCGAAACCCTCGCACGCTGTATCACGTTCTGTTCTCTCATCACCCGCTCGGCCTCCGCCAGGTACTCCTCGGTGCCCTGCTGCTCCCTGATCCAGGCCACGTACTGTGCCACGTTCTGCTCCACGGGGATGGTGGGCGCCCAGCCCAGAGCCAGCAGCCCCGAGATATCCGAGATGGTGTGCCGAGTGTCGCCCAGACGGAACTCACCGGGGACCATGACCTCCAGGTCGCTGTCGAATTCGTCGAGCATAAGGCGGGCGAACTTCAGCACCGTCACCGCTCGGCCGCCGCCCACGTTGAACACCCCGAAATCGGCCCGCGGGTCCTCCATCACCAGCACGTTGGCCCGAGCCACGTCGCGGACGTTGACGTAGTCCCGCAGCTGCCGGCCATCTTCGTAGGCAATCGGCGGAAGCCCGTGCAGCAGACGCAAGGCGAAGCGGCGGGCGATGCCCGAGTAAGCATTGTAGAACGAGTTGCGGGGCCCCTGGACGTAGGTGTAGCGCATACAGGCCGTGGGAATGCCGTAGCGCCTCCCGAGGCGGTCCGCCAGGAGCTCGATGGCGTACTTGGACACGCCGTAGGTAGTGCCGGGACTGATCGTGTCCACGTCGATCAACAGGGGCTGCATATAGCCACCGCAGCCGGGGCAATGGATTTCCCAGTCACCCCGTCGCAGCTGTTCCAGAGACCGCGGCCCGGGGATGCGCACCGCCGAAGGAGGGAAAGCTGGTCCGGAGCCATTGGCCGCCGGCCGGCCTCGATACCTCTCGTGCTCCTGATCGTATCGGGGCCGGCCGGCGCCAGGGTAGGGGCACGGCGCGCCGTGCCCCAGCTGCTCCTCGATAGTAGGAGCCGTCGCGCCCCCGGCGCAGCTCGGGCAGAGATAGCGACCCTCGCCGCAGACCGCCTGGGACGAAGCAAAGACGATCTTCCGCACCGGGTAGCGCCTCGGATCGGACACGATGAGCTCGAAGATCAGCGCGGCGCTCTCCGCGTTGGTGTGGATAAAGCGGCTGAAATCGGGCAGGTAATCCTGATAGGCGGCCAGGTGGAAAACAGCCTCCACGCCCTCCATAGCGCGGGCCATATCTGCCCGGTCGGCCACGTCGCCGCGGACGAACTCGGCCTCCTCCGGCACCCAGGGAGGCAGGCCCCGAGGGTGCACCCGTGGCTGCAGGCTATCCAGGATGCGGACCTCGTACCCTTTCTCCAGCAGCAAATCGACGGTATGGGAGCCGATAAACCCGGCCCCCCCGGTTACCAGCACCTTCACGATATCTAGTAGCCTCCTTTGTGGAGAATCATCACTTTTGCTGTCAGGATCATAATCTTCAGGTCCAGCCAGAAGGACCGTTTTCGGATGTATTCCAGATCGATGCGCACCATATCTTCGAAAGGTACTACACTGCGAGCAGTGATTTGGTACAGCCCGGTAATCCCCGGCATCACCGTGAGTCGTTCCCTGTGCCAATCATCGTAGTGTTCGTACTCGGCCGGCCGTGGGGGACGAGGACCCACCACGCTCATCTCGCCCTTCAGCACGTTGATGAGCTGCGGTGCTTCGTCCAATCCACTCGTGCGCAAGAACTTGCCAATCGAGGTCACACGAGAATCGTTGACGATCTTGTAGATCTTCTGCTCGCTACCATCATCCAGGCGCACCACGGTGTAAGGCTCGTTGCCCTGAACAAACCGGGCCAGGTACTCTTTGTGGGTCGATTCATCGCTCACGACCATTGTTCTAAACTTGTAAATGCGGAAGATTTTCCCATCCCTCCCAACGGTATCCGTCACATATAGGATGGGTCCGGCCGACGTGACTCTAATGGCGATGGCGATTGCGGCCAAGAGGGGTGAAAACAGGATCAGCCCTGCTGCGGCTACGAGAATGTCCAGAACCCGTTTTGCTATCTCGTAGACAATGTTGTCAGCTACTGGGCATTCTGAAGTTCCCGCTAGCGAGCCATGATTCGCGATTTGTTCCACCGGGCGCCTCTCCTACTCTTTCCCCTCGTCGAGAAATCGGATGATCCGAGCCGGGTTGCCTGCGACAATAGCACGAGGAGGCACGTCTCTGGTGACGACACTGCCCGCGCCGACAATTGCTCCTTCCCCTATCGTCAGATTGCCAAGAATGGTAGCGTTGCTGCCGATGGATGCTCGTCGGCAGACCAGGGCACGTTCCCGTTCTGGCGAAGCCGTTCCGGGGGCTAGAACCGAGACAGGGTACTTGTCGTTGGTGAACATAACCCCGTGTCCAATGAATACCTCGTCTTCGATGGCCACCCCCTCGCAAACGAAGCTGTGGCTCTGCACCTTGACTCGCCGTCCGACAGTCACGCCGCGCTGTATCTCTACAAAAGGACCGATTTGCGACCCATCGCCGATTTGGCAGCCGTAGAGGTTGACGAAATCGTAGATCTTGACCCCCTGCCCGATCTTCACGTCGGAAGCGATTCTCTGCGAGTAACCCCCCTCAGCCACTCCCGCTGACCTCCACCCAGGCGCTATCCATCTCCAGCGAACGCTGGCATGCCTCCAGGATGCGGACCGCTTCCAATCCCGCTTGTCCCCCTGTCCGTGGCGCCTTTCCCTGGGCGACGCAGTCGATGAAGTGCCCGCACTCGGTCCTCAGTGGCTCGGCATTCTCCATGTCTACCGGCCGGCCGCCTTCGTCTCTCCATCGCCAGCGGTGCCGTCCCCGAGGATCCTTTTCATCGCCCTTCTCATAACGCCGGTCGTAAAGCGTGAGCCGTGACTGGCCCAGATCGTCGTAGGCCAGAATTGCTTTGCTACCTATCACAGCCATCTTGCGGGCTTTTTCCAGGGCGTACCAACTGACATAAACGTTTGCCATGGCGCCGCCACCAAAGTCAAAGGTGACAAATGCCACGTCCTCCAGCCCTGGGCTAAGATAGCCTTTCCCCACTGCCTGGACACGTTCCGGGGGACGGCCGAACAATTCAGGGAGGATATAGGCGTCGTGGATCAAGGCATCCCATACAATATTGGTGTCAAGCCGGGCGGTGCCACTCATACTGGTGCGAATGCCATGCGCGTAGCGCACACTGCCAATCGCTCCGTCGTGCACTAGG
Organism: Chloroflexota bacterium; assembly: GCA_023489135.1. The sequence continues at coordinate 48,228 of JAMDCE010000134.1, read as the reverse complement.
TCGATCAATTTGGCCACGGCTGGGTCGTATAGGAATAGATGGCCGACCATCAGAATGCGGTCCATTTGCTCGGCCGTGCGCACCATAGATTCGGCATCCTGGCTGCTGGCGGCCAACGGCTTTTCAACGTAGACGTGCTTGCCCGCGCGCAGGCAGGCCTCTGCCACCTGGCGATGGCTCTCGGCGGGCGTGGCTATGGCTACGGCATCTAACGATGGATCTGCAAGAAGATCCTGCAAGCTGCTGGTAGTGTCGACCCGGTACTGCTCCGCTATGGAGACAAGCCGCTCTCGGTTCAATTCGCAGACTTTGGCCAGTCTGCAAGTCGGAAGGGTCGCGAAGTTTCGGATCAGGTTGGGTCCCCAGTATCCGGCACCGACCACCGCGATGGCCGCCTTCGTCGGCTGCCCATCGCGCGGGCTTGTTTGTGCTAAGAGAGCGCTCTCCTTCTCAACAGACAACCGCCAAAGCCTCCTTCACGGCATCGACCACATAGTGGATCTGTTCGTCCGTGAGCTCCGCGAACATGGGCAGGGAGAGGATTTGCGGAGCAATAGCATGACTCACGGGGAAATCGTCTGGCATGTGTTTCAGGTTCGAATAGGCGGGCTGTTCGTGCAGGGGAATGGGATAGTGGATGCCCGTCTCGATGCCCGCTTGCTTCAACGCCGCCTGCACCCGATCGCGCTCGGGAACCTGAATGACGTACAGATGGTACACGTGCTCCACGTTGGGAGCCACAAAGGGCGTGACCACGCCGGGGACGCCGGCCAGGAGATCGTTGTAGAGCGCGGCGCGACTTCGGCGGCGCTCGTTCCAATCGTCGAGATGAGAGAGCTTGACCCTGAGAACCGCCGCCTGCAGGGAATCGAGCCGGCTGTTGAAGCCGACCACCTCGTGTACGTACTTGCCGGCGCGGCCGTGATCGCGCAGCACGTCAACTCGTCGCGCTATCTCGGGATCGCCGGTAGCGACCGCGCCGGCATCACCATAGGCGCCCAGATTCTTGCCGGGGTAGAAGCTGAAGCAGGCCACGTGGCCCAGCGAGCCGGCGCGGCGGCCCTGGTAGCGGGCGCCGTGCGCCTGGGCGGCATCCTCGATGACTTTCAGGCCGTGCTTATCGGCCAACGACATCAACGGAGCCATGTCGGCGGGCTGGCCGTAAAGATGAACGGGAATGATCGCTCTCGTGCGAGAGGTTATCTTGTCCTGGACCTGATTCACGTCGATGTTGTAGGTTTGGTCCACGTCGACAAACACCGGACGCGCCCCGACATTGACTATGGCCTCGGCGGTAGCGGTGAAGGTATGGGTGGCCGTGATTACTTCCTGGCCGGGGCCGACGCCGCAGCCGAGCAAAGCCAGTTGCAGGGCGTCAGTACCATTGCCCACACCCAACACGTGCTTCACGCCGCAATAGGCCGCGAACTCCTCTTCGAATGTCTTGATCGCCTTACCGCCCACAAACGAGCAGTTACTCATCACCTCGTTCATAGCCGCGTCGATTTCGTCTTTTATCGAATGCAGCTGCGCCTTGAGGTCGACGAACTTGATAGTCACCGCAAATCCTCCATGTCCAATGAATAGGGGTGCTCGACGAGACCGTAACGACAGGTCAAATCGGCGACCTGTTTGATTATTCCCTCTGAGCTTCCAGCAAGACTGACTATCGTCCGGCACCTACCATGGCATCGGTGATTTCGCTTACCAGATGTCCATCGGTCAACTGGCATTGATGTTGCTTCTTGGCTAGATCGATGACGGAGATATCGGAGTCATCCGAAATATGCTTCATTCGTCCACACTCGATCAAATAGCTGTCAACCGCTGCCAGCTTCCCTTTGAAGACGGAGTACGTAGGGGTTCCGAGTACGGCCGCCTCGCGATTCATGGTTCCGCCGCCGCTGATGACCAGATCGGCGTTGTGGAGTAGGTTAGGCCCATCTATGGCCAGCGGCGGAACCCAGCAATTGCGGTACTCTCGTTGGCCAATGATGTTGGCTTGCGAAGGGATGCGAGGTAAAAACACCACGAATACCTGCGGGTTTACCGCCACGTGTTCCAACACCCGCTCGAAGAGCGGGTTCTCAAAGCCATGATATAGACCCCAGGAACCCGGGGGGCGCATCACAACTACGATCCGGTCGGTCGGCACGCCAAGCGAATCGAGGTAGTCCGCCTGCGGGGAGAAACCGGTCAGGTAGACTTGCTCTTTGAGCCCAGGGTAAAAGACCGTCTTGTCGGGCTTCGCCCCATATTTGTGCAACGCCCACTGAGGGAAAAACTCAGGCACAATAACTTCAACAGCCAGGCGAAAGCAAAGATGATTTGCCGGCTGATGTTCGTAGTCCATCGTGGTGACAAAAGGAATGCGGAGTACAAACGCGGCTAGCGCTTGAGCATAAGAGTTGTGGCTGATAGCTAAGTCGAACTGGTGTGGTCTGGCAAAGCGGACCAGTTTCCAGGCTCTTCCCAGGATACTATAGCCAATTTTGGATAGCTTCTTTCCACCGTGACTCCCTATAGGGGTATGTGCCATGCTAAGACGATCGGCCAGTTGCGCCGTTTGGGCGAAATCTCGGCTGGTGATAGTCACATTATGTCCACGGCGCTGCAATTCGACGATGATCGGTCTAAAGAAAAGAACTTGCGGGCTATTGGCCAGGTCAATCCATACCTTCATCGAATCCGACCTTTTTTCATTCTACCACCGCCGTCGATGGGCTCAGCCGTCCAGTCTTAACTCCCCAGGCACCGATCGCCTCGACAATCCGCTCCGAAGCATGTCCATCCCCGAAAGGGCTGGTCGCCTGCGACATCGCAAGATGGACAGCTTGGTTATCCAGCAATTCTACCACTGCGTCCAATACTTTTTCTGGGGCAGCCCCGACCAGGCGTGCGGTCCCGGCTTCGATAGCTTCTGGCCGCTCGGTTGTATCTCGCAGCACTAGAACCGGCTTGCCCAGGACCGGGGCCTCCTCCTGTACACCGCCAGAATCCGTAACGATAAAGTGACACAGACTCATTGCTCTTACAAACCCGAGATAGTCGAGGGGTTCGATCAGATGAGCTCGCGGATGATCGCCGAGCCCCGCAAACACCGCCGACCGGACCATCGGATTACGATGCATTGGAAAAACTAACTGAACGTCTGAATAGAGATCAAGTACCTGACGCAGACTCCGGCACATTCCAGCCATTAGCGTACCCCAATTCTCGCGACGGTGGAGCGTAACCAGGATCGTACGGCCGCCGGTCTCGACGCCAGGAATGACCGGGACGTACGCGAGTTGGGGACTACGATTCACTATCAGGAGCGCGTCGACCACAGTGTTACCAGTCACGATGATTCGTTCGTCAGGCACTCCTTCGCGACGCAAATTGCGTGCTGCTAATTCGGTTGGAGCAAAATGCAGCTCGGCCAGCCCGGTGATCAACCGACGGTTCAGTTCTTCCGGAAACGGGTCGTAACGGGCGCAGCTCCGCAACCCGGCCTCGACGTGCCCAACACAGACCTGTTCGTAAAAAGCGGCCAAGGCACCGGCGAAGGCGCTAGTCGTATCGCCTTGCACCAAGAGCAAATCGGGCCGGACCTGGCGAACCACGGTTGTCAACCCTTCCAGGGTCCGGGCGGTTATCTCTGCCAGCGTCTGAGTCTTTTGCATCAAGTTGAGATCGAGGTCAGGCTGGATTTGAAATACTTCCAGCGCCTGGTCGAGCATCTCACGATGCTGCCCCGTCACGGCTACAGTCGGGGCGACCCAGGCAGTATCGGCCAGCCTGCGGATTACCGGAGCGAGCTTTATCGCCTCCGGTCGAGTGCCCAAAAGGATCATCACCCGGATCCGGTCGCTCATAACACAGCCTCAAGGATCGCATCGACAACGAACCGCAGCAGCGAACTGTCCTCGGTCGCCAAGGATTCCGCAATGGCCTGACTACAGGAACCGAACCCTATATTCATACTAAGCTTCTCAGCATCCTGACAGCCAGGTCCAATCGATGAAAGGCATCATCGACACCCTTATAGCTGAAAATGCGCTTGTCTCTATAAAAATTGGGGTTCAGCAAGAACCTCTCGCCATACCTTGATTGGAGGTTGATTCTGAACAAACGAGAAATCACGTAGTAATAGGCTTCCAGGATATCTTCCGGAGACATGAACTCCGTTCTCATCAAAGGCCGATAATCCCTAGGCTGAAGCCTGGGACTGGTGCCATATCTGGACCAATCGGTGCTCATCAGCCAACCCTTGGCCTTGGCGATTTCGTACAGTTCAGAACCAGGAAAAGGGGTCGCTATGCTTACACTAGGGAAGTTACTCCTGATTTCGCGGGCCAACTCCACTGTCTTTTCTGCGCTTTCACGATCTTCTTCGAGATTCCCCACCATCAGGAATGTCCCCACTTTAAGGCCGACCTCTCTCGTCCATTGGTGGGCCTGAACGGCCTGATCGATAGTGATGTTTTTCTTTACTGCCTTCAAGACCTTTGGATCACCCGATTCCACTCCGTAGTCCACGCGAACGCACCCGGCATCTCTTAGAAGCTTGAGCAGATAACGATCAACCGTATTGACACGCGCATTAGCCATCCATCTCATCTTCTCGGGAATCCGACGTTCCATCATCATCTCGCACAGGTCAGTGAGCCACTTGCGGTTGACTGTGAGCATGTCGTCGGCGAAATCGAATTGGGTAATAGCATACGTCTGGTGCAAATACTCCATTTCCTCGACGATGCTCTTTGGATCGCGGTAACGGAAGACACGACCAAATACGCTGTGAGAATCACAAAACACACAATGGTACGGACAACCACGTGATGCGAGCATCACGTGCGTCCGCTCGTCGATCTTGCCGCCGTATCCGGGCGCAGAGTATCGATCCATCGGCAGCAAATGCCAGGCTGGATACGGAAGAGAATTGACATCCACAGAATCTGTTCTGGGTGGATTGACCTTCACCACCCCGTTTTCACGATACGCGAGGCCATTGATATGGCCGAATGTTGAGGCACCATCCAGCAGCGCACCGACCAGCTCCGTCATCGTTATTTCCCCCTCGCCAACGGCGACGAAGTCGATGGATGGGCAATCGTTGAGTGTTTCCTCCGGGATGGCCGAAACGTGCGGGCCACCCACGACTATCGAAACCGACGGGTCGAGAGCCTTAACTGCCAGCGCGATTCGGTGGACAATCGGGATCTGTGGGGTCATTGAAGACAGCCCGATCACTCTGGGGGCGTGTCTCTTAAGTACATCGGCAATATCTTCCGCCTTGAGTTTGAGTGGGTTCATATCACAGATGGCGACCGAGTACCCTGCCCTTTCCAGAACCGCTGCAATATATGCCAACCCGATAGGCGGCTGCTTCATTTCCCACGTATACGGTGGAAAAACCAACACCACATCGCTCATATGACACTCACCTTATGGCTTAGTTTCGACCCGTTGGCTGCGCTTCCAACATCCAATAGAGTGGCCAATCCGCAAAGCATTGGGCCCTGGCTCCAACGGATGTAGGGAGTTTTGTTCACGAAGAGCCTGTTGATCTGGTAGTAGAAATAGCCCTTTGGATCCTGCAAATGGGTGATAGCCCAGTGAGCAACTTTGCAGGCAAGGCCTTTGCCTTGGGGAAACCGATCGGACAATAAGCTAAGAGTTTGGATGGCTTGAGAAGCACAACGAACATCTATTGGGTAAAGGCTACGATCAGTGTACTTTGGAGCGCCGTTCTGAAGAAAAAAGTGGCCCTCGTAGTATTCGACCCCTCGATTAAGCGCGGCAAGCGGCCAATCGTCACCGGTATTTTCAACATAGTGGTGTATCGAATCGAGAATAAAGCCGGTGTGGAAACTGTCCACCCATCGGAGTCCTTCGTGTTCGCCATAGGACCACGCCCCATCAGGCCTTTGAAAACTCAGGGTATAGCGAATGGCCCGCTGAGCGTAGTCCAGCAGTATCTTCTCCTGAGTGTGCCGATAGACACGGCTGAGCAGAGCCACGCCTAACAGATTAGCGTTATGCACCGGGATCGAAATGGCGGCATGATAAGGAATGCAAATTCCGTGAGCATCTACAATAGCCGGCAGGTCCTTCAGCACATAGTCGCAAGCGCTACGGGCCGTCGAAAGAAAAACATCGTCGCCAAACTGCTCATACGCGGCAACAAACGCCTGAGCGATGAAAGAGGTCGCCACTACCGTAGGGGTGCCGGCTAGGTAAACAGTGCTACGGCTGTAGACATCAAAAGGATAGCCCCAGCAAGCGCCCGAATAACCTGACAAGCGGTTTTCCAGCAGCCAACCAATAGCACGGTGACACTCCTGCTCGTACAAAGGGAGCTGCGTGGCATGATACAGCCTGGCATAACCCGCGGCCAGCAAACCTACCGATTTGGCGCTCACCGCCTTGCGCACGCCTAGCAGGGGTCTCAAGTTCACAGGACTGGCCTTGACCGCCTGAATGAGAATGCGCACGGCGAGGACGTCCAAACGGACCAGTAAATGTGCCAGAGGGCTGTTAGCTCCATCAAAGGAATCGTAGCTATCCCAACCGTTGCGGGTCAGCCACCCAGTTAGCCTACGACAGGATTCGCTAACGGCTAACCTACAGGACGCTTCTTCCGAATACATCCTTCCCCACCCTCAAGCATTTCTTCGCAAGCGGCGTCTTCAGTCGCCACTTATATGCTTTCCAAAGTGATAGTTTTCTTGCAACCGCTTGTACAACTGAAGAATCACTCGCATGTTCTCAGCTCCGACATCTTCTTCTCTTTGTGAACCTGAGCTCGTGTCGCAATTATCCAAATCAGTAAACGCCACCGACACCTGCTGCGCTAAATCGCGCGCGTTCCCCGGCTCGAACGTACGAACTGCGGACGGTCTATAACCAACGCGGCTGGCGACTACCGGAGTACGACACTCTAAGGCCTCCCTAATCGCCATGGAATCACCATCCGTGTGGTTGGCTCGCACAAATACATCAGACATGTTTAGGATGGACCGAACGCTTGAGCCCGACTCGGCGAAGTATACGCTTTCGGATATTCCTAGGTTCTCGACGAGGGCCTTCACCTCGTTCCAATAAACTGGGTCGACTGCCTTGAAGGCCACCACAATCGTCCCCACTTGCGGGAACCGTTCTTTCAATAACGCGTGGGCCCTTAGCAAAACATCAATTGCGTATACAGGCTGCATTGATCCAACTCCGACAACCACCGGCTTATGGCGCCGTTCGAAATCCAAGAGACCAGTGGACACGCGCTCCTTGGAATACTCCACACCGGGCCTCGCCGGAAAAGCGTTCGATATGAATATCACTTCCCTCTTGGTCGCCAGTCCTAAGATCGATAGTGCATCTCTAAGCTCTGGTGTCACCGTAGTAATGGCATTGGCCAAAGCAACTATGCGCCGTGCGAGCTTGCCCCTGATCGAACGAGGTGCGCTAAAGACCGCAAGAAGGTCGCCGGCGTGCAAGGTCAAGACGACCTTCTTACCTGTGAGCCTTGCCAGGGCTAGCGGAAAAGTTGCGCCGACCAGGCCCCACCATCCTCCAGAATGACAATGGACCAATTTCTCGTGATGTAGCCCGACTCCCACGGCTATGCGGACGAAAAGTAGAAGCCTGCCGATTCGCTCCAGAGGTCCGCGGCTGGAATCGCCCTTCTGGGTGTTAAATACGCGTACTCTAACCTCATTCGCCTCGAGAGAGCGAACGAGCCTATCCAATGCCGATGCTATGCCACCAACGACTGGGGGGTAGGCGCCCACTACAATCACTTCATTTACCCCATTAGCCATAGGAATCACCTAACCATCGGTGCACATGTTCAAGACATTACACTAGCACTGGTTGCTGGCGACCAACGCCGAGTCCGATCAGCTCGAAGCCCGAATCGCACCACTCAGGTCTTGGCAAAAAATTGCGGGTGTCAAATGCAACCCGGCGTCGCATCCGCTGCCCGATGATATTCGGGTCCAACTGAGCATACGCGCGGTGATCGACCAGCAAGAGTAGGCAATCAGCGTCGGTAGCCAAATCTTCTACTGCTGCCTCCGCGGCTACGATAGCGTCGTGGATAAGCACTTCGGCTCCGGCATGCCGCAACTGCTGTATCACTTCGGCTGATGGGCTCTCGCGCCTATCGTCCACGTCGGCCTTGTAAGTAAGACCCAATACGACTACACGTCTGCCCACGAGCCCGTCCAAAGCTTGAGCGACCAGATCGGCGACGTGCAACGGCATAGCGTCGTTTACGGACCGGCTGGCGGCGATAAGCGGCGTGAACTGCGGAGCGACGCCGATGATGAACCACGGGTCGACGGCGATGCAATGGCCGCCTACGCCCGGACCCGGCTTGAGAAACTGCACGCGAGGATGGTGGTTGGCCAGTTCGATTGCATCCCATACGTTGACGCCGAGGTGTTCCGAGACGAGCGCGAACTCATTGGCCAGTGCTATGTTCACGTCCCGATAGGTGTTCTCCATAACTTTCACCAACTCAGCAGTGGTCGCATCGGTTACTAGTATCTTGCCCTGAGAGAAGGTGGCGTAAAGGGCACGTGCCGCCTCGGCGGAGGCCGAATTCACGCCACCCACGACTCGGTCGTTATGGACCAGCTCAAACAGCGTGCGCCCGGGCAAGATACGTTCTGGACAGTGAGCCAGCAGGAAATCCTTCCCCACGCGTAGTCCAGAACCTCTCTCCAGCACGGGACCCAAGACCTTTGCAGTAGTGCCGGGGGGGCAGGTTGACTCCAGCACGACGAGGTTGCCGGGCGATAGCACAGTCGCTACACCCTCCCCTGCGGCGAGCACGCAGGAGAGATCCGCGTGCTTATGAGCAAGCCCGCGAATGGGAGTAGGAACGGCGAGTACGAACACATCCGCTGCCTCCGGGCGAGGTGAGATGGTAAGACGGCCGCATTCCACCGCCTGAGACACTAGACTACCCAGCCCTGGCTCACCAAGAGTGGTTCGGCCACGACTTACGGCCTCTAGCACTTCAGGGTTGACGTCCACGCCAACTACTCGGTGGCCGCGTGTGGCCAGCGCAGCCGCGAGGGGCAGCCCAACATACCCCAGGCCGACGACGCAGACGCGAGAAGTGTTCATTGGGGGACCTCCAATCGCGAGAAAGATCAACTTTACCACGAGCTGTTCCGGCTGTCGAGTCAACTTCTAGGTACGATGAAACCGCATCCTGCCCGTCTAGGGGCGAACAAGCACGTCAGCGAGCGCAATCACGATAAGCACCTCGGGCGGGCTTTCGTGGATCAAGATTGAGCAGTTCAAAGACGTCTCAGACATCAGGTCGTCGATGTATCGGCGATAGGCGGGATGGACCGATTTGTAAGCCACTATTATGGCCCCGATCTTGGGGAATAGCGGTTTCATCTGAGCCGGGGCGCGAATCAAGACCTCAAACCCATGGTTGGCCGTCATCGCGCCGACCGATACTATGAGCGGATCATACTCCTTAGCGAACCGCCAGACCTCGTCAGGAACCGGGCCGTTTCCCGCTGGCCCGACTAGCCCTGGCAACGCATTTGGAACGAGGTGAGCTTGCCTCACTCCCACGGCTCGAGCCGCCTCGACGACGTCGGGGGTTACTGCTGTAACTACGGTAGCTGGGCGCGTATTCGGCGCAGAAGGACTCTTTTGGTGGAAACAGCACCGGTTAGCACATCTAATAGGTCGCCTGCGTGCAGCGTCAAGATCGTCCTTCTCTCCTATCGCCGGAGTACGCCTGCCTCAGCCTCGATCATCTCACGCAAGCCGTCTTCAAACCTCACCAGGGCTTCCCATCCCAACAATCGCTTGGCTTTGGTGCTGCTGACGCGTGCTGGGGCGATATCTCCGGCACGGGCAGTTGAGTACTCGATACTGGTCGATAACTCTCGGGTGACGAGTTCAGCCAGCCGTCTAATGGAAGTGGATTCCGACGACACGATGTTGATGGCTTCACCCCGCACGTCAGATTCGATCGCCGTCACGAAAGCCCGGGCAATGTCCGTGGCATGCGTGAATTGCCGGCTTTGTTCCCCGGTCCCCTGTATGGTGATTGGCTCACGATTGAGAGCCTTCTTGATGAAAATCGAGAAGACCGAATTCGGACGCATCCGAGCTCCAAAGGCAGTGCCAAGCCTCAAGGCGACGACCGGCAATCCACGCAGCCTATCGGCAGAAAGGGCTATTAGCTCGCCGGCGTACTTGGTGATGTTGTAAGGATGATCAGGATTGCAAGGATGGTCCTCGTCGATTGGCTGGTAGTGGGGCTCTCCATACACTTCCCAGGTTGAAGCGTAAACTAGCTTGCGAACGCCGTGCTTCAGGGCGCCCTCCACCATGTGTGCCGTACCGGCGACGTTGAACATGGCCGCCGTATACGGCTCCTTGCCGGCCAGGTATACATCGCCCACCCCCGCCAGGTGACAAATAGCCTCGGCGTCAGCCAAACCATCGATGACCGAGTCGAGACTGCGAAGATCGCCCTGAACGTGTCGGCAGTTGGCAAGGCGCAAGATATCCGGATGCGGCGGGTTTACGTCGAAAATACCGACCTCGTGTCCTTTCCTAATGAGCTCCTCGGCAACGTGGCTACCGAGAAACCCGGAGCCACCAGTTACGACCACGTACATTTGGATAGTCCCTCCAAACAGCAAAATGTGCCCCTAATTCGAAGCGGGAGAAGTAGACGAGCCGTTTCTCCCTCGCGCTGGCGGGTTTCATCCCTCTGCCCACAATCCGCATAAACGTGTGCTGGACCTCTGAGTCCATCGGTCAAGCTTCCACGAACCACTTCCGCAGTGTCCCAATGGGTTGAGGCGACCACCAGGGTTCACGTGGGGCGGCAGCGCCAGAAATGGCTTGTCGTGTTCAAAAGGCAATACCGCCAGGGCTGGGGCCGCAACCTGGCACTCCTTAGAGATGCTACTCCGTTCGGGGCGCAACTGGCGCCGGGAAAAGCGTCGAGAGGTAGTCGATTTCTTTTACATCTAGGTCGGGCGACGACTCACGTAGTCCCTGGTATTTGCGCTCGATCAAATGCAGCAGCGAAAGGCGTGCGGATTCGACCGTCTCGCCCACTCCGAACCAGGTGCCATAGTCCTTCAAGCGAGCTTTGTACAAAGTCTCGTTCTGCGCTTGAAGTCGCAGTTTCTGAACTGCAATTCCTAACGATGATGATCGAAGTGGAGGGACATTGAGAGCGGTGAAATCATTGCTTGATAACATAATTCGTTTCTCAGGCTCCACCGCCGTTGGTACTGGCTTCCACGTCATTGAAGGCATATCCTCGGGAAGGCCAACCCGCATATAAAACCGCGCCAGGGCTTGCCCGAAATGCTCTTTGTAAGGAGACTTTAGACCTAGTCGAGTTTCCTGCATCGCTGTCTTCAACTCGGCCCAGCTTATGCTCAGCTTTTCGTCAAAACAGACAATGCGGGTTGCCCTGGCCCGGATTTGCGGCGCCTGCGGCCAACCTGGCAGCAGATAGTATCCCGCCGACATTCCGCGCCGAATGCCTTCCAGGTCATTCAGCATTTCTGGTTGCTCATACAGCCACTGCTCCAACGGATACACGGGCACAACTTCGATGCGAGAGACTTTGCGGTTCTTGATGTCGCAGGTATGCGTGGCGACGATAACGTCGCCTGTTTCCTTGCCGATATTGTAAACACCAGTCTCAGGATCCTGCACCGCAAAACGGACTACTAGATCAAAGAACTGTTCCCCTTGTTCTGCAGGCTCATCGCCTGGGGTCAAAACACGGTACCATTCTTCAGGGCGAAACTCGCTCATTAGGACTAATACTTCCTGCCGGGTCGCATACGTCCCAGGTCCACTTCTTTGGCTCCGCGAGTTTCAATCACCACGTGCCGCTTCACGGGCCGAATCGAGTCGAAAGACCTTACCGTACTTTCGGCTGGAATGTCGTCACGGTTAGCACGCTCAGGACGCATCCGCCCCAAGTCAACTTCGCGCACGTCGCCCCGGTGTGTGCTCTTTCCCATCACGTTACCCTCTTGCGCGCTTCGCGCTTGCGATATGTCCGAAGAAACGGGCGATGCCCCTTTCGACAGCTGGTCCAATCCTTCAACAAGTTCTTCTTCCGTCACATTATTCCTGGTGGCAACAATGCGTGCTAGATCACGCTTCACTTCCTCAGGCTTCACCCGGCCATACGCCGCAGCTAGGCGCAGGATCTCTACCGGCGGTAAGAGCAGGATGCCCTTTCCCAAGCCCAACTTCACGTAAGATATGTGTCCCCTTTGAATGTGCTTAGAAAGGGTTGCTTGGTTCACACGAAGCATTCGAGCTACTTGAGCGCAGTTAAGCCAGTTGTCGGTGTTTTCCCACACGGTCAAGGCTCTTTCCGCCACAGTGCACCTCGCTGACGTTCTAATTCTCATCACGATTGTAGCTCTGATTTGGAGACGTGTCAAGATGCACATAATCGGCATAAAGGGACTAACGGTCCCGTCAAGATTATCTCCGAGAGGGCTCGGCCTCCTTGCAGCGGCCCGCGCGCAACCCAACACCGATTTCCTGGTACACGGAGATCGTCTTCTCAACCATTGCGCCGACGGTAAACCCGCTAACGATGCGTTCTCGCCCCGCCATTCCCATGCGCTCTCGCTCTTCTGGATGCGACCTGAGCCACATCAGCCGTTCGGCCAAAACCTCTCCATCGGAAGGAGGCACTAGAAACCCTGTCTTCCCATCCAGCACGAGTTCCTGATTGCCCCCTCCTGCGCTGCAGATCACGGGAAGACTGCACGCCATATACTCCATAATCGAATTGGAGCAACCTTCCACGACGGGCGGCTTCGTCATAAGTACGCCGATGTGGGCCTTTCTCACCACGTCCAGAACCTCAATTCTTGGCTCCGGGAGACTCACAATGTCGGAATCGATGAGCTCCTTCACATCGTTCACCAAAGCGGTCCGATCCGGGCCGTCTCCTACCGCCAGAAAGCGCCATTTCTGTCCCGGCAAGTCGGCCAGTGCTCGCGCCGCGCGGGCAAAGGCGGCGAAGTCCTTGTGAGGAGACATCCTGCCGGTCATCACAACCGTGAAAGGCCTCTCTTCCTGCTGGTTGACCCTGGTACATTGCGCCAGCCGATCGGGATCAAAGCCATTATGCACGACCCGGCCCTTTTGCTGGCCGACTTGCCAGGCACTCAAACCGGCCTGACTATTCGCGATTACACGATCAGCGAGCATTATTCCGAATCGCCGCCCGAGTGTTCTTCCGGGGATAATAGACCCGGAGCGAATCGTGCCGTCGACGAAGGGAATGCCCAGCAATTTGCACATTGGCCCCGCAGAAACCGAGCACATCCATCCCCACGAATGAACCACGTCTGGTTTCCACCGAAGGATAGAGTGCCACAGGTCTAGCGCCGGAGCTATGTCGAAACGCCAGGCTCGCGCTCGCGTGCGCAGGGGAACGCCCATATCTCGGATAGTGTCGGCAAACGGGCCGCCATACATGCTCCAGACCTGCCGATCCCATTCCTCGGGCAGGGATTTTACCAGCAGCGCAAACTGCCGCTCGGCGCCGCCGTTGTTGAGGCTGTCGACAAGGTACAGTACTCTTGGCATCAATCTTACTTCTGAGCCCTGATGGTGAAGCTCGGTCCGAGCAGGAACTGGGCGACAGGATTTGTGAGGAGCGGCTTTACTTGCCGAGCCGGGTGCGGAACCGTATAGTCGCAAGACAATACACTCAGACCGGCTCCACGTATGACCGAGAGCCATTCGCCTCTGGTTGGGTGCAACTCCCAGTCAATTGTCTTCATCCTTAGCTTCATCGGGGACCAGCGCCAGATCGCGAGCCTTGATAACTCGCTGATGGAGAGAATACCCTGGGGCGCAAGCAGCCGCTTTAGCTCGCCGAACAGGCGGAGGTAGCCCCGACGCGAGTTCGGGCTGCGTGAGATAAGTCCGGAGTCGATCACGTGGTGCAGCGCATTGTTGGCGATGATCAAGTCGAAGGACTCATCCTGAAAGCTGTTTCTCATTATGTCTGCTTCGACAACGTTGATGTTACTGACCTCGAACGAAGTAACCGTTTCCCTCAATGTCTGCGTAACCCCCACGGGCGAGCCGTGGCCCGCCGCCTCATCGAGAGCGAATACGTGGCTGCAGCTCGAGAAGAGGGCCAGGTAGAGGGACACGGCCCCCTTGCCACAACCAACTTCGAGGATGCGCTTGCCCGATAGTTGCAGCCCATCCAGCTGGTTTCTTAAGTGATAATGAAACTTGTCGAAGGTATCGCCTCCTGCGGCCACGCCACCATACCATTCTTGAAAGGCGGCCAGCGAGTGTGCGACTTCGGCCGGTGTCCTACTTCGATTCGCCGTACTATTCATGCGACGCTCCTAGAAGTTAGCTCCATTCTCCAAGCATTCAATAGGGCCTCCAAGCTCCGCCGCAGCGGAATCCTTGGCTCCCAATGGGCCAGGCGTCTTAGCTTGTCCCAGCTTCCTCGCTGTGTGGGCACGTCCGCGCCTTCGAGGTTCGGGGCTACCTCCTCAACCGCAATGGGGACCCTGGCCAGACCGATGAGGATGTCGAGCACCTCTCGAACACGCATGGATGCTCCGCTACAGACGTTGTAAACTTCACCGGAGTGGCCGTGTTTCGCTACCAGCCAATACGCGGCTACGGCGTCGCGAATGTCCAGCAGGTCTCGCTCGGTGTCAAGCTGGCCAACTCGAATAATCCCTGGCGCTCCCGCTAACTCGATCGAGGCGATCTGTTTCGCGAAAGCTGAGCAAACCAGGGTCGCCGGTTCACCCGGTCCCGTCAGGTTGAAAGTGCGCGTGCGAAGGATTGCCATCCCGTGGTTGTATGTGTATTGGGCGGCCAATAAGCTCTGGGCGACTTTACTCAGCCCGTAGGCTGTCACTGGACGCAAAGGGTTATCCTCTCGAATGGGCTGCTCCCCCGCCAACGCCAGGCCGTATTCCGCCGCCGAACCGGTTACCAACACACGGGCATCGGGTCGGACCGCCAGAACGGCTTCTAGCACGTTCTGAGTGCCAATCACGTTAACTGCTATAGAATCGGCCAGCGAATTGCCCTTGATCAGCGCAGCCAGATGGAAAACGTAATCAGGTTCTACCTCGCGCATAACCGACGATACCTGATCCGCGTCTCTCAAGTCACACCCATACCATTGGCGCAGCGGATCTCCCGGCGATTGCGCCGAAGGGCGGCCCGCTCCGAAGATATCCAACCCCTGCCCGGACAGGTAGGCCGCGAGGTGCCGGCCCACGAATCCGCCCACCCCGGTAACTAGCGCACGCTCGCCCATTCACGCCTCACCGGGCAGGAAAGCCTCTCGTTCCTTTTGGAACAGCTCCACTGCCAGAGAGTAGTCTTCCTGCCGACCGATATCGAGCCAGTATCCATCGAAACGATACCCGATGACCGGTTGCCCGTCTTCGACTAATCGCTTGATCAGGTCGGGCAGGTCGAATCGCACTCCGGGGGGGACGTAGCTGAGCACGAGAGGTTGCATAACGTACACCCCCACGCTGACTTCGTAGCTGAGCGTGGGCTTCTCTACGTAAGCAGTGATGCGGCTATCACCGTTCGTCTCGATGACGCCGAGGTCGATGGCAACCTGTTTCTTGAAAAGACCCACCGTCGCAACGGCGCCGCTGTCTTTGTGGAAGCGCACCATCGCCGTGTAATCGAGCGTAGTCAAGAGATCCCCATTCATAACCATGAACGCATCGGTCAACCCGGGGACCAGGGCCAGAGGGCCGGCCGTGCCCAGAGGCTCTGCCTCGAGCGAGTAACGGATATCGACTCCCCAGCGCTTGCCATCGGCAAAATAGGCTTGCAGCAGGCTGGCAAGGTAGCCGACCGACAAGGTGATATTGTGGATGCCCGCCCGGCTCAACTGCCGGATAACGATTTCCAGGATGGGCATATCGCCGATTGGCATGAGCGGCTTGGGCAGGACGGCGGTGTAGGGAGCCAATCTGGTGCCTTTGCCACCGGCCAGTATAATCGCCGGGGTATCCGCCAGCGTACTCATATCTCGTAGCGCCCCACTCGGTACAGATTCAGGTTCTGGCCAATCCATGAGATGGTACGTGCGAGACCATCCTCCAGCGATACCTGCGGCTGCCAGCTCAGGAGCTCGCGGGCCAGCCGATTGTCGGAGAAAAGACGCTCTACCTCGCTGCCGGCGGCCCGCACCCGGATGGCATCCGGATTGACTCTGAGCTTCCTTCCGAGAATCTGTCCGATCTTCTCTACCAATTCACCAATGCTGATCTCGGTGGAGGTCCCGAGGTTGATGGTACGACCCACTGCCCCTTCGCATTCGGCGGCCTTTATGAACCCCTCGACGGTATCGGTGACATAGGTGAAATCGCGACGGGGGGTCAGGTTTCCGAGCTTGATCTCCTGGTCTGCCTGAGCCTGGGTGATGATGGTGGGGATGACCGCTCGCGCCGACTGTCGCGGCCCGTAGGTGTTGAACGGACGCAGAATCACGACGGGCAAACCGTAGCTATCGAAGAAGCTTTCGCCGATCTTGTCTGAACCGATCTTGCTGGCCGAGTAAGGGGACTGCGCTTGAAGAGGGTGGGCTTCGTCCATGGGCACGTAGCGCGCTGTACCGTAAACCTCGCTGGACGACGTTTGAACGATGCGCTCGGCCCCTGCCTCGCGAGCAGCCATCAACACGTTCAGCGTGCCGGTGACGTTGGTCTCAACCGTCTCTCTGGGATGAACGTAGGAGTACGGGATACCAATAAGAGCCCCTAGGTGCAATACCACGTCAACACCCTTCGTCGCCTGAGCGACGGCGTGGTAGTCGCGCAAGTCGCCGTGGATGATGTTGATAGAATTCCGGACCGCTGGGTCCAAGGTGTCCAGAAAGCCGGCCTGCGCTCGGGATGTGTACCGGACGAAAGCACGCGTTTCAGCACCAAGCTGCAAGACCCTCTCAGCCAGGTGGCTACCAATGAAACCGCCCGCACCCGTGACCAGAACTACTTTGCCCTTCCAACCTTGCTTCACCGTTTAGGATCCCCTTCCCAGATCAAGTACCGATAGTCGAGGGTCGTTCACGCTCTCCAGGAACAACTCCTCTATTCGTAGGACTGTTCGTTCCACATTGTGATGCTCCGTTACGAACCTCAGGCACCGAGCGCCGATTTCTCTCACCCGACCAGGATCATTATGGAGCGTAGCGATATCTTCAACCATCTGTTCTACCGACCGGGAAACGTAGCCTAGCCCATAGTGCGCGATAACGCCGTCCGGATCGACGTTTAGCGATACGACGGGCAGCTCACAGGCCCAGGCTTCGTCGAAGGTAAGCGGGATCCCTTCGAAATCCGAGGTATTGATTAGCATCGAAGCGTTCTGATACGCCTGGACCAACTCGGCGAAATCGGTGTAGCCGCGCACCGACACGTTAGCCGGCAGCGTGGGATGCACTCGCTCGTAAAGTTCGCGGTCGCTGATTCCGCCGCACATCACAAATCGACACTCCGGCAAACGGCGGGCCAGCTCGCCAACCGTGTCCGGGCGTTTTACACTGCGCCAGTTAGCAACCCACAGAATATCTCCACCGTGCTGTCGGACGCGCCGAAACTGCTGAACGTCAATGCCATTCGGAATGACCGTGCTCTCCTTTCCGAAATTCTTTTCAAGGAGGGCACGATGCTCTTCGGTCTGCACCACAACCGCTGAACACAGCCGCAAACCAAGACGCCAGCACGAGGCAACGTAGCGGGGGTAGTGGCGACAGCGGGTGCCGTCGACATCTGCTGCGCTGGCGGTGAAGTACACGTAGCGAAGGCCCATTATGCTTGAAAGGAGGGCCAGAACGCCGTGATAGAATCCGAAGTTCATATGGACTACCACGTCCGGTCTGACTATCCGAAGTACTCGCCAGAGATGGACTATGGATCGCACCATTCGCCCGCCTTTTATGGGCGACGGTCCATCGTGAAGCCGGAATACCTCTATGCCCTGGAGAACCTGTCTTTCAGCTTGTCCATAGTCGCCAGTGAGGACGGAAATCCTGTGGCCGCGCCCCAACAAGGCCTGGGCGAGATGCCAGGTCAGCATCTCGGATCCCCCCACGGGTTTACCGAGTCCAGCCAGCGCTGGGTACATAGCCGGCATTACGAAACAAATGTGCACGGGCTTGATCACCTTGTCAGTGGCTTGAACCGACGGTATTGGCAGCGAGCGCCGATCTGAGGTGGCGCCAAGCTTCGAAGAAGCCAACCATGCTGGCGGCGACAACCGGAACCGGCTCGTTCGGAATTGGCCGGCGACCAATGGTGAAAGAATCGGTGCAAGCCGTGTTGCTACGTGGACAATTGGTTGCGGCGCCAGAGAAGCCCGCCCTCCTCAACATTTCTCTGACGGCACCGCTATTCGCTCCCGAGCCACCGGGATAAGCGAACAAGTTGACGGGCCGTTTCAGCCGCTCCTCGATAAGGAGCTTGGAGCCTTCCAATTCCTGTTTCAGTTTGCGAGAATCAATCCGATCCAGCGAAGGATGCGTTAGCGTATGTGCGCCTAATGAGATGCCATCCCCCGCCATCTCGCGGATTTCGGACCATGTTAAAAGCGCGTCTTCCCCAGTGGCCTCGCCCCGATCCACCCCCAAACGTTGTGGCAGGTCGTCTACCACAGCTATGCGCACCTCATCGGGTGCCTTCTTCAGGTGCTTTACCAGGTCCTCTGAGATCCTGCAACGACCCTCAGTTGACGAAGGATCGTAAGCATCCCAACGCCGACGAAATTCGTCCGAATAAATCTCAGAAGGTAATTGATAGGCCACGGGCCATTCTTTATGATTAAGAACCGCGCGATGGATCCGGTCCCACCAGAGCACCTGTCCCTGGTCGATGATGCCGGCCGTCAGGAATATCGTCGCCGGGACTCGATGTTTCTGTAGCACGGGATACGCGTGCTCGTAATTGTCCCGATAACCATCGTCAAAAGTTACGGCGAGCGCGCGATCCGGCCGAGGTTTCCCTTCGCGAATGCATTGGACCAGTAAGTCCAAAGGGACCATCTCATAGGAGCGGGCGAGAAAGGCGACCTGTTCCTCAAAGAAGTCCGAGCTGATCGGCGTGAGGAAAGCCGGTTGAGTCGCGTGGGGAAGCCTTGGTGACACCCGGTGGTAGTAGACCACCTCGGTCGGGTGCAGAAGCCGCTCACGGGCTGCGCGCCAGACCGAAAGTGCCCCCGCGCGATTCGCCAAGAGCAGACAGGAACGAGCTCCCTTGCTAGTCACCTATGGCTCCGCCCGTAGCCTGCAACAGGGATGGTCTGCGCACTTCGACCTGCTCCTTTGATGAAGCTGGCACGCCTCCAGCCGGCCCGGATACCAACATTAGCAGCGACAGAGCCACCCAGTAGGTGCCGATGAGTATCGAATAGAAACGCAAGTCCACCGACAAGGCATTGATTGTGTAGGCCAGCAGCGCGCACCAAAGGGATACTACCAGGCCCCGCCCTATAAAGCTATCGCGAGGCAATCGCCGGAACGCGACCAGGCTCTGGACGAAGACCATTGCCAACGGAAGTATATAGGGAATGAAGCCGAGCAGGCCCACGTCAGCCAGCAGGTTCAAGTAGGTGTTGTGAGAAGAATCCGCAATCAGTGACAAGCTACTCGCGGCCGTGCCGCCCACGCCGATGATAGGGTTTTGCTTGAACATCTCCCACTGAACGTCCGCGAGGAATAGCCGGTCGGGGATGTCACGGGGGTCCGTGACTTTGTCAAGGTAGACAGTGCTATCGCTAATTCGAGGCCAGAACACGACTACCGCTACGACTACCACCAGCACCATAGTGCCACAGAGCCGGCGCAGGCGGGGGTGAAGCATGGCCATGATCAGTATTACCAACGCGAACGCCACCCATGTGACCCGTACGAAAGTAAAGTACACGGCGATGCCCATCAATCCCACCTGAGCCAGCGTCAACATCCTGGTCAATCTCCGCTCATCGTGGGCATAGCCGTGCAGGATGAAAGGTAAAAGCATGGCCAAAGCGGTTCCTGTGGCCGAAGGATGCCCCACGCCGCTGGAGGAGCGTATTATTGTTGAGCTAGCGCCGATGCCGACTATCGGCTCGCCGGTTAGAAGCTGGATACCGAGGACCTGCTCGATCAAGGCCCAGATGGCCACCACCAGGGCGGGCCACCGCACGACCCACAAAAGTTGCCTCACTGCGCCCTCCGTCTGCAGCAGATTACGCGCCAGAAAATACGCTACTACGGGCAATAGGTCCCGAATGGCAAAGTTCAGTCCCGCGTGGCGCAGGTCGTCAGCCTGAAGAAGCAGAGACAGTAACGAGAAGACGACGTACAGGATCACAAAGACATCAGCCAGATCAAGGCGAGTAAGGCGCCGTTGGCGCACCAGGGCTTGAGCGAGCAAGACAAGCAGGCCCGCGCCCAGCAAAGCACGATCCAGCGTCAGGTTGGGCATTCCCTCCACTAGCGAAACGCCCTGCCAGAATCTGAGAGGAAAGCCGACCAGGAACCAGAGCAATAATAGCTCCAAGGGAGAGCGCTTCAGGAGCAGGACCAGAAGGAGCCCCCCAAACAGTGGCCCGATCATTAGCCACTGCCATCTAGCGGCGTAAAAGCCCGCGGCCATTTCAAGCAGGACAAAGCCCGCGATACCGGCGACGCCGATCAATCGTTTTCGATCGCCATTGCCGCTCACGGCCTGCGCCACTATACTCACTGCTGGCTACCTTTCTGCCGATCCGGATAGCTTCTGGAGCTGTTGCCTGCTGTAGTCACGACCCGGTTCCAGATCCAGCGCTTTACGGAAAGAGGCTATGGCCTCCGGGACCTGACCCGCTTTCCGATAAGCGTCTCCGAGTATCTCGTAATACATCGCTCTCTTGGGAGCGATGGCCAACGCCTGGTCCAGTTCGTTGATCGCCGAAGCCTGCGAGCCCTGGCGCGAATACGCCATTCCGAGGAAGGCGTGTGCAGCGGCATCCCGAGGGTTACGATCAAGCCCGGTCTGCAGTACTTCGGTTGCCTTAGCCAGGTCTCCCCCCTGTAGGTACACGTACCCCAGACGTGTGTACGACGAAGAATCGCTGGGATCGATCTCGATTGCCTGATTAAGCTCTGCGACGGCTTGCCCCGCGTCGCGCCTCACCTGGTACATGAACCAACCCAGGGCGCTGTGAGCGTAGGCGCTCCTGGGATAAAGATTTACGGTGCTCCGAAAGATCCTTTCGGCGTCGTCCACTTTGTGGTTGTCGGAAAGTTCAAATCCTTCGGCAACGTAAGTCTTGATAATTTGGCGATCGGCCTCGGCGCTATTGGGATCGAGTCGCTTAGCACGCTGGTACCACTCCCTGGCCTCAGCGTACCCGTGGTTCTCCTGGTAGATATCCCCTATCCTGATGAGAAACTCGGTTCTGGGCTTTAGCGCGGCCAGTTCTTCCATAAGCCGCACCGCGCCTTTCACATCCCCTTTGTTGCGGGAGAGCACGTCGCTCAGGGCCAGGCGTGCCTCGGCGCCAGCCTCGACGTCCCTTTGCTCCCGCGCTATAGATGCTTGAAAAGCCGATGCCGCTTCATCCCAAAGGCCCTCTATGCGCAGGAAGTGGCCTCGAGCCAGGTATTGCCACGGTGACCTCTCGTCGAACAGGTCCGCGGCCCGTTCGTATGCCTCCTTGGCCTGCTCATTTCTATCGAGGCACTGCAAAGACTGGCCGAGATCATAGTGGGCCTCGGCGAGCAGGGGATCGATGAGCGTCGCGAGTCGCAAAGGCTTCTCGGCCTGAGGGCAATAGTCACTGCCCTTATGCAAGTTCTCCTTGCCCTCTGCCAGAAAATAGGGCGCGCTCTCGGCGTCGCGCCACTCGCCTATAGCGCGATCAAGCTGACCAACGGCGGCAAAAGCGTTGCCAGTTTGCCAAGCGGTTATTTGATCTCTATGGCTGTTGAGAGCTTGAGCCTCCATCAAGTTGTCGATTGCCCCCTCAAAATCAGCTTGCTGTAAGAGCAGCCTCCCATACCCCCGATAGGCAGCGGCCCTGTTGGGGTCGAACTTGACCGCCGAATTAAACGCGGTAAGGGCAGCATTGGCACCTGGGACACGCTGTGTGAGCAGCGCAACTCGGGCCAAGTGCACGAATCCCAGGTTGGCGAAGAGTTCACCCAACAATGAGTGGTTGCCAAATGCCAATGCGAGAAGGATGATACCGATAGCCGTGGACCTGGAAAATGCGTGCCGTTTCTTCCGCACCGCAATCACAACGGTTCAACCCCATAGCCCACGACTAATGTCGGGAGCACACGGCCACCAAGACATGCCCGGTGCTCCAGGCAAGGGGACTGCGAGTGACGAGCCTATCTAGCCATAGACCAAGTGGTACACCTAGCCGACAGGGCAGTCCGCGGCCGATCTGGTGATCAATGCACAAGAGCCGCTTAACGTCCATCGAGCGGGTCAGGTCCGCTGCTAGCTCCTTCTTTTCGTAGCAGAAGAAGGGAACCCCTTTCGAAGAACGGCCTTGCCGCACACCTGGTCCAAGTGATTTCTTCATCGATCGGTCATAGTTGTAGGTGGTAATCAGAGCCAAGCCCCCCGGCCTCAACACACGCGCGATGGATCTAAACATCAGCTCCCGTTGTTGGCCGTCGACCAGGTGCTCTAGCACCTGGGAGCTCACCACGAGGTCGAAGTAAGTCGGTGGAAATGGGAGCGCGGTCACGTCCGCGGCCAAGAGATCAAGTCCTCGGCCATCGCCACCAACCTTGTCCTGGGCCTCACGTAGCGATGCTATGGAATAGTCGATGCCGATCACCTGCGCGCCCCGCTCGACTAGCCATCGGGTGATGCGACCGGTGCCACATCCCAAATCCAGAATCATCTTGCCGGCCACGCTCCCTAGATTCCTGAGTATGCACTCGGCCTCAAGACGCGTGCGGTAGCCGCCCACGATGCGATCATACACTTCGTGCGCCTCGGAATCGCGGACCGCTATCTCTTTCCGCTTGGCCGCGACAACCCTTTCGTCGCCCACCAAAACGCGCAGATCGGTGATTCCATCCGCCACCTGGAACGCGGTGCCGCACACGGTACACGCGATGGTGCTCCTGGAGATGAGGGACCCGGCGTGTCCCAGATCCTGGATCGCCAGGGGTGCACCATCGGCAGGACAGCGAAGGTCGGCGACCAGATCCGCTCTCATGTTCGCGATCCCAATTTGCTCAACACGATTGAGCGCATGCCTGGCATACTCCTCACACGTGTGATCATACGAGCGATTCGGGAGTCGGGATCACGTTCCCGAAGCCAGAGGATGCGGTTGGGCATCAAGCGCAAAGACGTTTTTCGCAGTAACCGAATCCTGCAGTTTGCTCGGTAACTCTGGGTCCACTTGAACTTGTATTCGCTATCGCCACGCATAAAATCGAAGGTGTCATAGCCGCGCCGGAAGCATTCCTCGATCAGGAACAAATGGTGTAGCTTGTTGGGCGCTATGGTCTCATATTCGGGAGAAAAGCCGATATTCCAGTGGTAGTAAGTGCGAGCGTGCACGAAGCCCAAGGTGTAGGAAATGAGGGCATCGCCGTGCCGCAAAGTGGAATACAGTATCGACAAATCGGGCTGCGGATGGTCCAGCAAGTGACAGATGAATCTGCGAAAGTCCGGGTCCTCGAAAAAGGGTATCCAGCCCATCTGCTGTGCACGAGAGGTGTGCAACTCTCGGAATTGCTGTACCAGTGTGGCAGAGGGCATTGGGGGGCTGAACTCCAAAGACCACGATCCGAGTGCGTCCAGTTTGTGCTTGCGCTTCTGTAGCTCGTGCCGGTGATTGCGGCTCAACGTCTTGTAGTACTCCTGAAAAGTCCTGCCGTGAAGATCGATGTACAGGCATCGTGTGTTTGGACGTATCGAAAGGTGGCTGCCCGGGGTCACGTTCTTGCTGAAAGCACCGAGGGTGGTCGAGTTGTCCCGCACGTTCATCAACAGGAGATCATCCCATTCCCATTCTGAGAGTATGATGCGGACGATTTCATTCTTGAGGTCTTCGTCGTCGGCCCGGCTTTGGACGTCGGCATAGTCGGACAAACCCTCGCCCACGAAGTGGAGCGAGCGGTAAGGTATCTGCAAGAACCGATATCGCGAAAGCATCAGCGGCGCGTAGCCGATGAGCTGGCGTCCCTGCCGAAACAGCCCCACTCGCAATTCGTGACCTGCTCCAAATGACGCCCACCACGCTTCCAGCCACGACGTCGTGGAATGCGGGTTGGCAGAACTGGAAGTGGTTATCAGTTCATCGATTTCTTCGCGATGGTCGAGCCAATCGCTTACTTTGGTGACGATTTGGCAAGTTATCTCTGGCAAGAGCGTTTACGACCCCTCAGGAATGCAGCTGTTCTATGACCGAACCCACCAAGTCGAAATCGGATTTGCGCAACAAGTAGTGGTTAGGAAATGTTAGCAGCCGCCGTTCCAATTCTTTCGCGTTGGGGAACCTGCTCTCGTCTTTGTCCTCGTCCAGCAGATAGGGACGGATGCAGTCGACGTGGGGGATCGAATGCACGTAACCTCGGGAAGTCCAGAACTGGTACTCAAAGAGACCCTGCTGGCACCTATCTCGAAGCGCTTCCGAAGGGAAGAGAACCATATAGCGCGCTCCCACAGCGCCGCCATCCCCCGGCGCAAAAGCTTGAATCGCCGTCTCTTGGAAAAGGCGCCGATAGATGCCGTTGTTCTTCATTCGCTCTTGACGAACCCCATCTCCCTGCGAGACGATCAATCCAGCCAACAATCTCTCCCATTTTCTTGAGAGCACAACTCGCAGTACGGTCAGGCTAGTGGGGTACATATCATACCTGACCCCAAACGACCCCTCGCGACGGTACAGCGCCCGCTTCTTGCGCCGCTCCCCATTCATCCATTCCATCAGCGTATGTCTGCTGAGCAGCGGCTTCTCGACGCACGAGTATTCGTTTGTACTGAGCTGGAGTTCAGTTGGGATATCATTGGAGAAGGTCAGCAAGCCCCCGTGCTGACACGAAAGAATCTTGGTGCCGGTGAATGAATACAGCGAGATGCTCTGGTTTCGATTGAAGTACTCTACGATTTCAGGATCGATGGGCTGAGTCTGCGCGAAATCGTCCACCCACATTATGCCTCGACGTGTCAGGAGATCGTGAATACTTCGCGCTTTTTCTAGATTTATCACCCCCCAATTGTAGGGAATGATTGCTGCCAGTACGTCGTCTCCGTGTCGTCGCAGTATCTCGTCAAGTTGACTTAAGTCGAAGAGCGTATCCGCCAGATCAACTTCGCACAATACAATCTGGAGCCTGGCAGCGATGGTCGCATAGAACAGCGACTCCGCCGCGTAGGCCGGCAGGATGACTTTGCGCTTGCCCCGGCGCTCTTCTAATTGTTGCAACCAGATGCTTAACGCGACGCGCCCCTTCCCGTACAGCCTCGATAGCGAATGGCCGGCCGCGTGAGGGTAAAGCCGCCAGAATACCGATTGTAACTCTGGTTGTGAGCGCAGCCAGAAGGACGATATCGGGAAAGGGGTCGCGGCGATCGGAATTCCAGCCCCCACTTTGCTTACAGGCATACCATCACTTGCTCGCAAATGCAACTGCACGCCGGACGATTTGCCGGCCAATGTCGAGCACGTTAGCCTTATGGTCGGCATACACCAGCACGGGGACGTAGGCAACCAGCATAACGACAACCTTGACTGCCACTGCTTGGGTCAGTGTTATCAGAGCTTCGCTCTCGCGAGTCGGGAAAGCCGTTTGCAGAGCAACAAACACAGCTACCGCGTAAAAATACGGTGCGTAGAGCCCGATAAGGAAGCGTCCCAGTTCGAGCGACGACCGGTAGTAATAGCGAAGCATCATAAATACCATGGAGGTGCCCAGGACGAAGAAGGCACTGGAGGTACCGAGCGCCACGCCCTCCAAGCGCAGACCCATTGACAAGAATCCGTACAAGAACCCCACGCCGAGCATGGAGGAGATGACGCGGACCAACGTCGTAGCGACCTGACGATTCAAAGCGATCAGGAAGTTGCCGGTAGGGTTCAGCATGGCGTAGAAGAAGTTGCCAAAGAACAGAATCGTGATGGCGGGCACCCCGGGCGCGTACGCTGGCAGCAGAAATCTCACCAGCAGGGGCAAGATTATGACCGCCTCCGCGATCAAGATTGGCAGAAGGTACGCCAACAGCATCGTCGGCGTCACCGCGTAGTTCCAAAGATCGCGCACGTCACCAGTTTCTCCGTAGCGTTCTAGGAGGTGGGGGTTTATCACCCAGGCGAGAGAGGAGGGCACCTGCATTACGACAGAGATGAAGGTGTTGCCAATCCCGTAGTAACCCATCTCGGTTGTGCTGAGGAAGAGGAGTATGACTATCCCCCCCATCGTATTCAGCGACGTGCTCGCCACGTCGCCAATATCGAGTGGCAATCCTATAGGCAGCAATCTCTTGAACTCCGAGAAATCAAAACGGACTCTGAAAGTCTCTCTCGTCTGCCATAAGAGGTAAGCGCACGCTGCTACATAACCCGAAAGAAAAGCAGCGAAGAGCGCGTACAGTCCGTATTGCGATACCAACAAGATCGAGCCAACTGCGTACACTAGCGCAAGCAATAAGACGGCCAGGCTCAGAGTCACAATGCGCTTTTCCACTCGAAACATCGCGATATGATAGTTGTAAACACGATCAAAGACCATCGCCATTGCCATCACGCCGATGCCGACGACTACTACCGGTGGATACGCGTCGCGCAGAGCGAAAGCCGCAGCCAGCAGCGCCAGACTGACCAGAACCGCTGACGTGGTTCCAAAGGTGAAGGCGGCGTCTCTCACGCCTCTGGCACGCCCCAGTTCTTTTCTACCTACGAAGTATCCGTACTCGCGAGTCATCCCCACGAACAAGCCCATGTTGGAATACGCGCTGTACTGCATAAAGATCGAGAGGCCATTCCAAATCCCAAACGATGATGGGCCCAATGTTCGGGCAACGATTAGTCCACGGATTACCCCAAGAATCTGTTTTGCAATATTCACCGCGGTATACGCCGCCGTATCAGTCGCGATTTTCGCCTTCAATTCTACGGCTGGTGTTGCAGATAGTGTTTCAGTTGCCAATGTTCGTTCCAGTGATACAATTCGTTCCAGATGGCTCCCCGACCGCAGCACCCAACATCGAAGCGCGCCGCGAATCCGTTTGCCAATGCATCATCTCCTGGATCAACGACACGACGCGCTCCGTCGATTTTCCGTCAAGCCGGTAAAGCCGATCGTGAAGAAATGCCTCGCGCTTCTTAGCCGGGCTATTGTTAGTCTCCCGAGGACTTGCGATGTTTCTGGCCACCGCCTCCAGTTCGCCATCATTACGAACGTAAGTTGCAACCCCGGCCTCCACGAGCTCCGGCATGAAATTCCCACCATTGCAATTAAGGAGCGCGACGGGCCTGCTAGCGATGACCGCTTCGACGGCGGTCGTGGAGGCCGTGCTAACCCATAAATCGCACGCCGCGATCAACTCTTCGGCGCGGAACTCGTTGGAGATCACGCGAATCTTGGGCCTGTTTCGCACCAGAGATCGAGTGATCGCGCCCCTATCTTGCGGATGCAGCTTCATAATGATCGACCAGTTGGCCAGGTTGGCCAGTTCCTGGAGGGCATAGTATTCGTTGTTCTGCTTCTCAAAAGGCGAGTGGGTGAGAGAACCTGGATCGGTTGCCACAACCGCCAGGTATTCCGTCTCGACTCCTAGCCTTGCCCTAAGTGCTCGTTCCAGTGATACAATTCGTTCCCCAGTAAGATGGTCATATCTTACTTGCCCCGTGGTTTCGATCTTGGCGCGAGGAGTTCCGAACTCCTCCAGAACCCGTGCGCTCTGCTCGCCCTGCACTGCGATCTTGTCCGATAGTATCTCCCAGGGCCAGATAGTCTGGTAGTCCCCATCCTGGATGGCCAGCGATAGGATTCCCAGTCTTCGTGCCACGAGAACAGCAGCTCGATCGGACCAAACCGAGTTGTTTGAGACAACCAACAGGCGAGGCTTCACGGTCCCAAACAGATCGTTCAATCCATCAATCGCCTGAGCGACTGCCGGCACCATCGTCTTAGCCAGGGCCAGCAAGTGAGGCTTTACTAACGGCCAGAGACTGCCCCCTTCGTAGGTGAATGTCTCCGTCATCGTGGCGTCTTGCTCGGTGATTTGCTCCACGATTGCATGCTCGATCCTATGCTGCGGGAGGGGATGCCCTGGGTCTACGTTGTAGTGGCGCGTAGGGAGGTCGACTGAGTTCGCTTTTTCAATAGCCACGGTGGCGAGCCGTCCAGGAGCATCCTTCATCATTTGCTCGGCCAGCTTGCGGATTATCTTGAGGGGTGATCCTCCGACTGTCGTGAACAACACATCTACGTCTCCACTGTGCATTCCCACCGACTCGCCTCCAGCCTGCTTCCAGCGTCGCCAGCCGTGTGCAGGTCGATAGAACTTCGCGCGGAAACGATGCGTGTTCTCGCTCATGGGCAGTAGTTTCACGCGCAGACCCGGCATTCGTTTAGCAGCCAAGGGCCGCAGAACCTGCAGCATAGTGGGACTGGCTGCAACAAGAGCTCTACTTCCCTCAAACTTCTCAGTCCACAAGTCAAACGCGTTGAGAAAGTTGAGCAGCGGCAGCAACTTGAGAATCATCTGGGCGCTAAGAACGTGCAGCGTATTCACGGCGCGTAGGGAGGCCGACTCTTCTAGAACCTTGGCACAAGCGCCGGCCATGTCCCTGGCCAGGATGCCGTGCGATTGCCATTGCGAGGAAGATACTCCAACCTGGAACAGGCCGCCGGCAAGCTCCTCCTCTTGAAACAATCCCCCTGCCGTTACCACGCATGCTGGGTCGGCCTCAACGAGCCCATTCAACTCGGAAGTGGCACGGCGCGCGTCCAATATGGACGCCAGGCGGGCCGGCCAGCAGTAGTCCCAGAAGATATCAGGTTGAAGCAGCAAGCTTCCTGGATTCTCTTCCTCCAGCCCATTGAGGAAAGATGGAGTCACCTCGATGGAGGGGCAAGAATTTCGGGTTGAGATCAAGATGCACTACCTTGTATATAGGCGACCAGCTTGTCCACTCGCTCCAAAACTGTACCGCGAAGCAAGTCCGAGTCGTAGTACCTCTCGTACCAGGGAACGAGGACTGTCCGACCACCTAGACCTCTTTTGAAGAGACTGATCGAAACGTCCTTGGGTGTCACATCGTAGTACAGGTTTGGCGCGAGATGCTGGTCTCCAGTCTCATAGCTATCAAAGCCCTCGTGGCAGAGCCATTCAATCACCTTCCACTGAATGCTGTGGCCGATGCGGTGTTCATCCTCCACGTCCGGGTCTGTGCAGGCAGACATGTAATATGCCTTGTGGTTGAAACAAAGGATATAGGCAAAGCCCGCGGTGTGTCCATCGGATAGCGATGCTCTGGCCAGGACCGCTCGCCCTGCCCGCGCCCACTGCAGTTGCAGGTCGAACGTTTCATCCGGTCGTGTGACTCGCCCGGCGTCCTTGGCGTGCAGTAACCGGTACTCGACGATGTCTTTCATAGAGCAGCCGTCACCGGTGAGAAAATGCACTTTCATCCCCTTCTTGATGGAGGCGTTGATCAGCGATTGGTAGCTCTTGCGGATGTCCGCCCATAAGCGCTCTCTCGTTTCATTCAGATCTAATACCTGGCTGTGCCTGGCAACGAACTGAAAGCCGGCTTCGAGCAGCGCCAAACTCGCCGGCGAATCCGGCCCGGCCAACGTGAGTGGATTACATCTAAACGCAACTCTCGCTACCCTGTGTTGCCGAGCTAGCTCATCCACTGCGCCGGCAATGAACTTGGCTACCTTTTTTTCTTGGCGACGGCCGAGCACCCCTTTCATCAGAGGGAAGTCGCG
This sequence comes from Chloroflexota bacterium, assembly GCA_023489135.1. The sequence goes on along the minus strand of JAMDCE010000134.1, from coordinate 18,263 downwards.
CGACCCGATTCCCGTGGAAAGCTCTTTCCATTCCGTTCCGTCCGCGGCCGGATGATGCTCTAGCAACAACGGAACGGCGGCCAGCCATTCACCATTCTCGTCCGCCACCGCAAAAGAAAGTGGGATGGGCCGGTAATCACGCCGGTAGTGCAACTGGTATTGCAGGTAATGGCTGGTGTGCCAAAACCACGCTTCGGGACAGGAGCTACAGAAGGCGTCCCAGTTCTCGTATTGCTCGGGCGTTAGGGGGATTACGTGCATAGTCGATGGAGCGTCCTTAGATAGCCGCTTGTGTTTAGGCAGACGAGGAGACCAGTTGCTTCTTATGGAGCTCTATGATAGCTATGTCGCAGGCGCGGCACCCGGCAACCTCTTGCCATTTGCCTTGTGCGTGCAACCGTCTTAGCTCGGACTGCTTTTGCCCCGTCCATAGCTCGTGGATTGAGGTTTCCCAGGCGTTGCCCAGCTTGAGCAACGAGCGGGACTGGCGCAGGCTGCAGACACCCACCGTGCCGTCTTGATGGATCTTCAGGCTCTGGTAGGGGTAGGGGCAGACGAAGAACTCGCGCCTTTGACGTGATTCCTCCAGGACAGCGTGAGGGTTGATTTCCAGCGAACTCGGTTCCCTGGAAGACCAGGCCTCGCCGGGCTCACCCGGCCTAGTCCAGTCTACCGAGTAGATCATGTCTTGTAGCGTCGCCAGGTCCACTGTGTCCTGCCACATGCGCTGGAACTGATCGACCTGTTGCGACGTCGTCCGGGTCAAGACCATCGTCACCCGCACCATTGGCGTTATGCTTCCCAGCCGGTCGCGGGTCTCGATGAACTTATGTACGTTGGCCACACTTTTGTCGAAATTGGCATTGATGCGAATGCCCTCGTAAGTAGCTTTGTCGGGAGAGTCGATCGAGAAGATGATCTGCGTGAGGCCCGCCTCGATGAGATCGGCCGCTGTTCTTTCGGTCATAATGGTCCCGTTGGTATGGAACATTATGTCGATGATTCCTCTGTCACGAGCGTATTTAATCATTCGCACGAGGTCTCGATGCATTAATGGCTCGCCAAGCCCGTTGAGATTGATGGCCGGAATCCCATACCGGGCGGCTTCATCCACCAGCTTCTGGTATAGCTCCCAGGGCATGTCTTGCTGCTCTTTACTACTCAGATCGGAGTGCCAGCAGAAAGTGCAGGCCAGGTTACACCGGGTAGTGATCTCGACATTCATGGTGAGGGGGAAATCGCCGGCTTGTTGGCTGGTCGGGTTTTCCACCCAACGACGTCGGTATTCGGCATATGGCGCGCCGGACAATCGCTCCCATTCTTTGAAACGCTCAGACTTGGACAGTATGGTATAAGTGTAGAATGGGTTTGTAACGCTTGATGTCTTCGTGGCAGATTCTTGGTGCATGTTGTCATCCTTGCTGAGGTGATTCAGGTATAGGAGGATTCTCGAATTCCAAGCGACCAAGTTGAATGATGCTCTCGAGGTCGTCCTCGGCATCTGGCAAGAACCTTCGGATCACAGCGCGAACGTTCGCCAGAGCCTTGTCCTCAGCTCCCCCCAGCATCCTTGTAAGGTCGCCGATGTCCACGCCACGGCTGGCTTCGAGCTTGAGTAACACCAGATATGGCAGCGCAATAATAGGAAGACCAGACGAATCCCTATTTGGATAGGCAAGCGCCTCTTCTACCCAGGGCTCCTGGGAAGTGAGGACATCAAGTCGCGTGCCATCAGGCAACCGCCAGGACGTGCCCCCGATGCTGAGACGGCCTAGAAAGACCGCACCTGCATCTTGAAGAACTCTCTCAGCCGCCGGTCCATCTCCCGTTGCAACGAGGATATCCACATCCTCCGTGGTTCGGGCAGGCATATATAGGCTGGTAGCGGTGCCACCTACCACGACGTAACGCACGCCTTCAAGCAGCGCGTTCAGATCCGGCATCGGACAGGTCCTCCTGGAGCGAAGAAACTCGACCGTAGATCCGCTCCCGGGTCGGAGTCTGCGACGCATAATGTCCAGGTATACCGCCCGGCGCTGCGAAGGGGAGGTTTCCTGCTCCGGCAGAATGTCCCGCGACCTCGCCATCTCGTTTCACCCTCCCGCACGGGTTTTGCCTTCCGGCTGCGGTCGATTTGCGATTCGGTTCACATCGACGTAATATGGCACCGGCATTTACCTTATGCCGCCATGGTCTTTCGGCGTGCAAGAAAAGGTCCATTCATTCACCGATCATCACCGCCAGCACCATCAGCCAGCATCAATCGAACGGTCCACAAGTCAAGCGCTGTCGCGCTGCTAGTGGCGCATCAATTCAAACAGATGGAAAGTCGGCTCTCCCTCCGTTATCCAGCCAGAATCGAACAGAGGTCGGATAAAGCGGTAGCAGTACTCTATCCATTCGCCTTTTATCAATTGGCGGTCCCCCGGGCTCAGTCGATTCGCCATCTTGATGAGCACGGGAGAAAGCGGTCTGAGGCCTATCTCTGAAATCTGAATCACGCGATGCGATAGATAGGGGAGGTGCGAGGCAATGCGGAGCCCTGCCCGGCGAAACGTCTCCTCCCATTGACTCGATGAGTAATGATGCTTGATGTGGGAGTGGCGCCCCATGTCCAGGTTCTTGGCCCAATCCCAACCGTTCTTGAGGTACAGGTCATAGATGTAGTACCGCTTGATGCTCTCATCGGGCAGAAGGAGAAGAAGGCGACCATCGACCGCCATCACTCGGCGCATCTCGGCAAGAAGCTTGTCCACGCGCTCAACCCAGTAGACGGCGTTGCTGAAAACAGTCATTAGCTCGCCATCCGCGAAGGGAAGCGGATTATTGAAGTCGTGCTGGACTGTTTTCGCGTATACTCCGAGGGTCTCTGCCTTTTGGAGTGAGTTCAGTTTCCAATCCAGCCCGATGTCTATCTGGCGCTGAGGTGGCGCAAAGACGGGAAACGACTTATCTGGCGAATCAGCAAAGTCGTAGATGTCCGACCGCCCGGCGAGAAAATCTTCGGGCGTGGTCGGCCTGGTGACCAAGAAGTCGTCGAAGCTAAGATCGAAATCGCCGCCCATAAGAATATAGGTATTGCTGCCGTCGCCGCATCCCAGATCGGCAGATGGCCGCTGAAAATGGAAATTGGCCAAGGCCATCGCATCGACCGCGCGCCATATAGCCGATTCCGGTCGCAGCCAGTAAAGGTTCAGATACTGGCGGAGCAGCCTTTCCAAACTATCTGCCAACTTGTCTTTCTAGCTCCTCTTGCATCATCTTCCAGTTCTCGGCGAAATCAGCGCCAATCGCTCCACGGGCGACTAGCCGCTTGAACACCTCGTAAGGGTCCGTGTCCTGGGATTTAGATATGCCGCGTCCACTGTTGAGACGCGTACCAAACTCACGAACATGTCTCTTTCTGGTTGGTCGAGATTGCGCTTTCAACTGGTTTTCCAGGATCTGACAGCCCAGCACCACGATCCCTCATCGAGAAGACAGCCTTATGATTGTCTCAGCCAGCCGAATGGCCCCTCTGCCATCAACTAGCCTCTGCCCTGTCCGGGACATTCGCGCTCGCGCGCTGCTGTTGCCAATAAGTTCCCCAATGGCTGCCCCAACCCGCCCCACCAGGCCTGCATCTTCCACCGAGCCGGCGAACTGCAGGACGCCTTCCGCAGCTAACCCACGCAAGTTACTCGATTGATTGTCGGCTACTTGTACCGCCACTGTTGGTGTGCCGCTCGCCGCCAATTCGTACAGGGTCTGGCCGCCGGCCGAGATGGCCAGGTCTGCTTCCAGCATCAGATCGCGCACCGAGTCCGGCGCTTCAACACGGCGGACCGGCTTGCGGCAGCGCTTCGCCACCATTTCAACCTCATCCCGGTTTGCGAAGAAGGGACCTATGACGGCGGTCACGCCGAACCAGGGGGCCAGATCGTCCAGCATCGCCAGTAGCCTTGGCATCAGGTTGTGCGAATCGGCTCCGCCCAGGATCACCAGGATATTCTTTACGACTTCCCGCGTCATTCGAGGCGGAACATCCCAGAACTCCGGCCGCAACAGGATGTGCTCTGATCCCAGCAAGAAGCGTGTGTCGGGCGAGGAAGACACGTAGGGCAAGTCCTGGGCGCCAGCGCTACCATTGACGACGATCTGGCAAGGGAACGGATGTACTGCTAGGTCGTCGACAGCCACTACTATCAATCCAGCCTCACGCAGGCCTTGCAGGTAATCCGCACCCACCCGGTAGGAATCCACCACTATGACTTCTCCCTGGTGCCGGTTCGCCATCGTCAAAACAAGACCCAAATCCTCGTCAGTCCCGGGTTCCGACCCGTTCATTCTCTCGGCCTTGAAGCCGGAGTCCGCGACGCGCTTCTGGACTATCGGGTCCGCGTTGGCCAGGAAGACGCAACTGGTCCCGAGCCGATGGAGCGCGACAGCCAGGGATAGACACCTCTGCAAGTGCCCGATGCCGATTTGCGGGTTGGCCTCCAGGCGGAAAAGAACGGTTTTCCTCCTCGTCACCGTACTGACCGGATCAGCTCGAAAGCCTCGGCGTACTCCGCTCCTGCCACGGAGCCCCAGCGGCGCGCTATGGCCCGCAGCGCCTCGGCGGAGCGTGGGTGAGGGAAGTTCCTCGCCTCGCCGCTGTAAATCAGCATCGCCTGGATCTTGGCTTCGATGGTGGTCGAAACGTCCACGAACACGCTGGGCCTGAACGCCGGCTCCAATCTCTGGAAAGCCCACTCCGTGGACGAAGGAACTTCGAACGCATACAAGTCACGAACGCAGGAGCCGGGCATCGGCCGCGTGGCCGTGAGCACCGCACGGAACGTGATCGCGTGATCGAGGTTCAGGTCGCCAGGGTGATGGGTGTACACGATTTCCGGCCTCGTCTCTTCCACCCATCTCTCCACCCACTTCGTCAAGTCCAGCAGCGGCAATTCGTCAAAACGATTGTCGGGGAGTCCTTCAAACGAGACGGACCGGGCGCCTAAGTGCGCGGCGACGGCGCGGGACTGTTCCTTAAGACGTTGAAGCTCCGCGCTGTCCGCGACGTGGCGCTGGCCATAACGTGAGCTGATACCTTCCCCAAGGATGACGACGTGCACCTCGTACTCCTGCGCGAAGCGGGCGATGGTCGCGCCACAGCCGAGAACCTCGTCATCGGGGTGTGCGGCAACAACTAGCACGGTCTGCATAGTTACTGAACGTAAAACCCCTCGTCGTGAGTGTAGCGCCACAGGTGTGGCTTGAAGCGAATGCCCCGGCGGCGTAAGAAGTTCCTCACTTCACCCGACAGCCTGGTTTGAGATCCGTGCACTTGAAAGGCTGTGAGATCGAATACGACCGGCCGGCCGAGAGAATCGGGAAGGTTCGTGGGTTGGAAAGTCAGCACCACTTCGGCCTTCGTGGGCTCCAGGCAATCGAAGGAGGGGAGATACACTACAGACCCCGTATCGACCCCTAGAAACCGCAGCGACTCCTCCATCTCCGTCATAAGGTGTCGCACGATACGATCCTTTTGCGCCTCGGAAAGGACCGTATTGACCTTGCCGACGGCCTGCGCGGGGTTGCCGGACACGATGGTGTAGGGATCCACGTTGAACGACACGACCGAATTGGCCAGGACGGTGGCTCCCTCGCCGATGCGGACGCCCGGGGCGACGAGACAGTTGCCGGTGACGTAGGCCCCACGCTCGACCACTATAGGGGCGTGGCGGGCGGTGTATCCGCGAAGGACATTCTGCCAGTGATTGTGGGTGTAAAGCTGCACGTTGGGGCTCAATCCAACTTCGTCCCCGATGGTGATCGGTTCGCCGGTGTTCAGAAGGCAGTTGCTCGAGATCAGGCAGTTATCTCCGATGCGCAAGGCTGAGCGCGGGCCGAAAGCCCCGCCCCCACCGATTAGAATGTTTTCCCCGGAGAAGAGGACATCACCAGCCACAACCTCTCGGGTCACGATTCTGGTTCTGTTGCCGATGACCGACATCCTCCCCAGCACGAAGCGGTCCGTCTTGACGTAGCAGTCTGATCCTATCGCCGAGTCATCTGCCAGCCTAATCACCCGGCTGAGAATCACGCTGCCGCTGCCTATCTTTACGTTTTCACCAATTTGCGCGCCGTAGGTGCGGTAGAGGTGCACTTTTAGATCCGGGCCAAGCTGAGCGAACGCCGGATCCTTTTCGATCTTGGCTAGGAACTCCGGAGCGACAAAGCCGGCTTCATCACGGCTCACCGACGCTACCCATCCTTCCCTTGGGGCCTGTGCATTATTGTTCCGTTTGTCGGCGAATCGGCGGACATCTTCCTCCCTGATTATGCCGTTGCCGCCGATAGCGGCCAGATCGATGCCGAGCTCCTGCGCCAGGGTCTCGGCCTTCCTGGTCGCGCGCACGGCCCCGGATGATCCACCTATCGTAGACTCGGTTTTGACCGGTTCGGCCAACCGGCGCACCTTCTCCTCCCTTAGGTCTTCGAGATTCGGTCCAACAAGGGCTACTGCGTCGCCCGTTCTTACTTCCATTCCAGCATCTACAAGGTGGACGATGTAGCCGGTAGCAATGGCCTCAATGTCGAACGCGGCTTTCGATGTCTCCAAACCGCAAATGAGATCCCCCGGGGCAACGCTTGCCCCATCGGAGACGTACCATTCAGTCAAGTTGGCAGCAACGTCGTTGACGCTGAACTGAGGAACTACTACTTCGACCGTTTCAGGCACTTACCACAACCTCTAACTGTTGGTAGATGGCAGCTTCAATATCGGCAACCTGAGGCAAAACCTGATCCTCAAGTGGTCGCGAACTCGGAATGGGCAGCTCTCGGGCACCCAAGCGCCGGATGGGTGCGGCAAGGGAATTAAAGGCCGACTCATATACTTGACTCGCCAGTTCTGCTCCCCAGCCTGAAGTGCGAACCGCTTCCTCGGCTATGACCACTTTGCCACTTGCCTGCGCGGAGGGCAGCACGTCGGCCAGAGGAAACGGCTTGACGAGTGAAGGAACAATCACCTCAACGACAACTTCGTCGTGCAAAAATACCTTTAAAGCTGCTTCGGCGGCGAGCGGAGCCATCCCACCGTAGGCAATCAGTGTTACATCCGGTCGCTTTCCCTCCGTTAATCTGAGAGAAATGGAGGGGAAATCTGAGCTGTGATTCTGGATGGCTTCGGCGAAGAAGTCCCCGATTCTACCGGCACCGTCCGGCTGGCTCAGAGGTAGGGGATAGAGTAGCTTGTTCTCCACAAAAAGGATTGGGCCTTTGCTCCCAAGCACCGCTCTATGAAGCAGCTCACCGGGATCGTGGAAATGGCTGGGAGCGACAATGGTCAATCCCGGCACATTAAGGAAAAGCGATTCTAGGGTTTGACTATGAGTGGGACCGTACCCCCGGCGGCCACCCATCGGCGCTCGGATTACCAGCGGCACCTCGACTTGCTCTCCATACATTCGGGTGAGCTTGCTGGCAGCATTGACGATCTGGTCGGCGCACAGGGTTATGAAATCGCCAAACATGATCTCGACCACCGGTCTCATTCCTCTCAAGGCCATCCCCGTGGCGAAACCGGTGATGCTGGCTTCGCTAATTGGCGTAGTGATCACTCTTCCGGGAAAGCAAGAAGAGAGGCCTTTGGTCACTCGAAACGCTCCGCCATAGGGGTCCAGGATATCCTCGCCCAAAACGAAGACGCGATCGTCTTCGTCCATCATTTTATGCAAGGCGTTGTTCAAAGACTCGACGTACCGCATATTCGATCAAGCCCTCTGAAGTTGAAGCTCGTCGCGCCGCTCGGCGAGCCTGGGGAATGGCATCTTCCTGGCAGTCGCTTCGGCCTCCGCAATCCTTTCGGAGACCGCTTTCTCGATTTCGGATCTACGCTCCATCGACAAACGCTCACCCAATAACTTTAGCGGGTCCCTAGCTCTCCTGGCTGCCAGCTCCATCGGCGACCGGTAATCGTCCCCTTTGCTGTGGTTGCAGAGTCGATAGGTGTGAACGATCTCCACGTGAGGCTGGCTTCGCTCCCGCACGGTCTGAACAATCTGGCCAAACCGGTCGTATAATTCTTCAGCATCATCGCTCTCGATTTCGCTTGCCGAAAGGGCGAAAGCTTTGGCACGATCCACAATACTTCCGGCCACACCCAGCGCCACCGGCGTGGTCTGGGCGTAACCATTGTTCTCGACGACAACCAGGAGCGGAACCTCCCAGAGCGAGATCAAATTGAAGGTCTCGTAGACCGTTCCCTCACCAAACGTGCCGTCGCCTATAAAGAGCACCGCGATAGCCCTGCTCCCTTTCTTCTTCTCGGCGTAGGCCATCCCGGCCGCTATCGGCACCATGCTGCCCTGCACGCCGTTGGTATAGAAGTTGTCTTTGTGAAGATGCTGGCTTCCACCTCGGCCACCACAAACCCCACCTTCTCTGCCCATCATCTCCGCCATGAGGCCCTGGACGTCACCAGTGCGAACCAGATAGTGACCGTGACAGCGGTGATTGCTCACGACGATATCCTCGTCTCGCAAATGACTCAAAACCGCTACAGCGTTCGCTTCTTGTCCGATGCAGCAGTGAGTAGTGCCGAAGAGCTCTCCTTGGGAAAAAAGCTCCAGCACACGCTCCTCGAATCGTCGCACCAGGGCCATTTGGTAATAGAGTTTTTCTCTCTGAATCATCTGGAAGACCTAGTATTTCTTATTGCGCGTATTTACGCAGGGTTGACGGGGTCAGTGGTCGTTGTCGAGCGTGGCGTACACTGATAACCGCGATGCCCTCCGGGGGTTTGCCTTCAATACGGTAGTATATCTTGTAGCCAAAGGCCCGTTCCAAGTACGAACGATAGGTGTTGGGCAAATCTTTCACGGGCGTGCCCATGTGGAAATGTCCATCGGCGATCCAGTTTACTCGGCCCATAACAGCTGCTGTGACGGCTGCCACGTTTGCAGGGTTGTTCTCCAGCCAGTAGTCCGCTATCCGTCGGATGTCTTCGCGGGTGTGCTTTGACCAGCGAACGCTAAGCACGCTTTCTGGCCCCGTCCACCAGCTCGCCTACGAACCTTGCCATTTCTTCGTTTGACATCCATTTGATCTCGCCGCGGGCCTCGGCAGCCATAAACTCCAGTATGACCTTCTGATCCTGCAGCTCTTCCAGTTCCTGAATCCGGTCATACATCCGCTGGAGCTCGTCGATGTCGATAATAGCCGCCACCGGACGACTGTGCTTGGTTATGATCATCGGGCGCTTGGTATCTGTGGCCTTGTCCACCACCTGAGGCAGCGATTCCCTCAAATCCGTGACGCCGTAAACGTCCTCACTCATTCTTACCGGCCAACTCATTGCGCGCCTCCAGAACCTGTTTGCATTTAAGTGTACATTATTCTGTACGCTATAGCAAGCATAAGGTAGCCTCCCGCGGCGGTCATTTATGATTGCCATAGGCGATCATAGGCTAAATCACGGCCGGGAAAGTGCAATCCTCGACAGAACTGGCCAAGCACGTTGGCGGTAAGGGTATACCTGCCTCGCTTAACATTCTGTAGGTCCCCCACTTGTCGAGGGTCGACAGACAAAAAGATGGGGATGGAGCCACAACAAGTGGCTTTGGCTCCGAGACTGTGGAGGCTAGGCGGTGAACGATCGGGATTTCCTCGTCAACCAGGGGAACGATGAAGTCCGGTCTCTCCTCGGCCAGAATTAGCCGCAGGCTCTCTTCAATTGCGGCATCGACGGCTGGAGGCACAACGTACCCTCGATCGGCCAGGGCCAGGCCTGCAGCAAAAGGCGACGCGTCCACAGCAACCACTCGGTACATCTGAGTCCGCTTCAGCGTCTGGATGATTTCGATTGGACCAGCGCCTCCCGCGCCGGCAACCAGGAGCACAATTTCGCGGCTCACTTGCCTTCCCTGTTGGTGTGTCAATTCGAACAATGGGAATGTTCTCTCTGAATCATCACGTACTCCGGAACCTCAGCCACAGCTTTCCGCCTTCTCTCGTACTTGACGAAAAAGCTCAGTTGCAGAGTTATCCATTGGCTTCATCTGTTCTTACAAGCGCATGAAATGGTCGTGATTCGCCGGCCGTCTTTCGATTTCCCTTCTTGTTACGCACGATACCGTGGTAGCACCGCTCAATGGACGGTCTTCCATGCTACTTGGCATCCGGCAATGGCCCGAACTTCTTCTCGTATTCCTTTATTCTCTCGCTGAGAACCATTGAAAAAGCGTTTCGCGTGTTGGGGAGACATAATCACCATGGCAGTGTCTCTTGTGCGTAGTGTTTCGTCGGAGGCTTCCTCTACCGTGGCAAGGGTAAGCACCAAGTCGTAGACGGACATTCTAAGACGGATGGAATTAGTATAGTATGTTGGAGTTCCCTCTAGGTGAACGTGTTCAATCGTTCTCGATTTCTTCGCTTCTGCAGATGGCACCGATTCTTGATTATCTATTATTGGCTTATCCCTCTGCTTCCAATACGTAATCTTCAGCAGCCGACTGACTAGGCGCGCGGCGTAACCTACGCTCTTCGAAATCTACCAAATTCGTTGTCGACGAGAAGTCGATGGCTTCGGTCATCACTTCACCTTGCAGCGAGTCGAAAGGGACCCCGGTACTTACCGTTTCCGATAACTCCCGGTGAGAAGAGTCTGAGATCCGGTCATTCTCGAAACTTGGTACAGCTAGATCCTCCGGTGACAGGTTTGCCATCCAATCAAATAGATCGCTGAAGGGTGCAAACCTCACTATCAGCGCTACGTCGAAAGCTGAGGCCACGCGCTTGAGCGTTCGCAGGGTCAGTCTACCATTATCGGGATCTTCAAGTTGGGAGATGGTCTCTTGAGCCATTCCCGTTCGCGCGCCCAAGTCGCTCTGCGTCCAGCCCCGATCTTCCCTCATGGCCCTGATTTGGAAAGCAATGGCCGTCCGAATCTTTTCCGCAACAGAGAGGTCTCTGTACTCCTTATCTTGAAAACTATCAAGAATCCGTTGTCTATTAACTGAAGTCACGCCGGCAGACGTACCTACTATAAGCTAATCGTCATCCGAGCTTATCGGCCTGTGCCGTGTGCTCCAAACCATCCGGAAGACCTCGTTGGCCTTCACCCGCACCTTTGCCTCCCTCACAAATCCCGCCTTCTCAAAGGCTCGAAGGGAGGCCAAGTTGTGAGCCTTGATGTTGCCCACTACCCGCTCAGATCTGCTTTCCTTCAAGAAGAGCTGAGTGCTGAGACGCAGGGCCTCGGTGCCGTAACCTTTTCCGCGGTGCTCTCGCGCAATGCTCACATCCACTTCGGCAGTGCCATCTGATTGGATGTCAAATCGCACCTGCCCTAAGGGGGACCCTTCCCGATCCGTCACGACGTAGATGTAGCAGTTTGGATTCGCCCTCTTTGCTTGAAACCAGGCGCAATGCTCGTCCAAGGGAATCGCGCTCGATTGAAAGGCGGATTCCCTCACTTCCGGGTCATTCACCCACTCCCACAGAGGGTGGCAATCTTCATCAGTGGCAGGGCGCAGTCTTAGCATCCGGCTCTTAGGCCCCGACGAGGTCCCAGGCCAGCGGCGTGCCGCGCTCGACATCCCTGACTGCTCGCCGGCCTATAATATTATTGAGGTAACGGGGATGCAGGCCATACGCCGGGCGGATCGAGCGGACGTTTTCGGTTGAGAACTTCTCTCCAGTTCTTATGTCTCGCACTACGAACAGGGAGCGCCGAAAAACCCGGCCAGACGCCTCGCCCTCGCTGGCGCCGTAGTGAACCCGGCCGAGAGCGGCCTCCGCTGCACGCACGGCCTCGACCATATCCTTGAACTCCTTTGGCTCAAGCGAGAAAGAACTGTCCAGAGTGCGAGTGGCGCGCGACAGAGTGAAGTGCTTCTCTATGAGGCAGGCTCCCATCGCCACTGCCGTTACCGGTACGGCAATGCCGAGCGAGTGGTCGGAAAGGCCGATGGGCACACCAAAGGCCGCCGCCATATGCGGGATGGTGCGCAGGTTCATCTCTTCGGGGGGCGCGGGGTAGGCGCTGGTGCACTTGAGGAGTGCAATCTGCTTCGCACCGGCGTCTCTCGCTACACGCACAGCTTCGTCGATTTCTGATAGTGCACACATCCCGGTAGCCAAAATCAGGGGCTTGCCGGTGCGAGCCATCCTCTCAATTAAGGGCAGGTCCACGATTTCAAACGAAGCAGCTTTGTGCGCCGGCACTCCCATAGACTCGAGGAAATCCAAGCTGGTAGGGTCGACGGCGGCCGAAAAGAGGTCCAATCCTAACTCCTGGGCAAGGGCCTTGAGCTTCGGCTGCCATTCCCAAGGCATATGCGACTCACCGTAAAGATCGTAAAGGGTGCGCCCATCCCACAGCGTTCCCCCTCCGACTCGGAAACACTCTTTGTCGGACTGAATCGTATGGGTATCCGCGGTGAAGGTTTGGAGCTTCACCGCGTCCGCACCGGCTGCCCTAGCCGCCTCCAAGATCTTGACGGCAAGATCAAAGTCCTGGTTGTGATTGGCGGACATCTCGGCGACTATGTAGGCAGGATAGCCGGGGCCTACGCGCCGACTGTTTATTTCGATGAACGTTCCCACGTTCACGTCAAACGCCTGAATCCCGAATGTGCTACCGGGCCCTTCAGCATTTCCCTAACCGTGCCGCTCTCCAGGGCCTGCGCCAATACCTCGAAGACATCCTCTACGGCGTCCAGATAGCGCTCGATGTGCTCATCCTGATGGGCATAGGTGGCGTAGAAGCCCTTTCCGGCCAGGAACCCGCGATCCAGCATGAGCTGGGTGAACAGCGATTGAGCCGCAGGCCCGCCCCGACGGTTCGTGATGCCGAAATGGCTGAGCGGAGGAATGCCACCCACCTCGATAGTAAGGCTCGTCCTCTCGGCCGCGGCCCGCCAGCCGCTCTGCACCAACCGTCCCATTCGAACCAGGTGTTGCGGGACCTCACACCGCCGGTGTTTGCGAATGGTGGCCAGGGCGGCCACCGGGCCGATGCGCTCGGTCCAATAGGTGCTACTGATGAAGCTGCTCTGCGCCGCCTGCATCACCTCGCCCTTGCCGATTATGGCGGCCATCGGGTATCCGTTGCTGATGGCTTTGGCAAACACTGCCACGTCCGGCTCGATGCCATAGAGGAGGTGCGCGCCGCCGGTGTTCAGTCGAAAGCCGGCGGTAATCTCGTCGAGGATAAGCACGGCCCCGGTCTGGGTGGCCACATCTCGTATCGCTTCCAGAAAACCCGGCACGGGATCGTGATCCCTGATCGGCTCCATCACGACGGCAGCCAGCTCTTTGCCGTGCTGCGCGACGATTCTCTCCAGGTCTTCGAGGTGGTTGTAGCGGAAAGGCAGCGAGGTCCCCAGCAGGCCGCGAGGCACGCCTGCCGGGGCCAGGCCCGGTAGCAGATGGCCGTCCAGCGCGCTTTCCTCGGCCAGGTTGGCGGCCAGATACCAGTCGTGCCAGCCGTGATAACCACAGAAGGCCACTTTGTCGCGTCGAGTGTGAGCCCTGGCGATGCGTACAGCTACGGCCATCGCCTCTCCGCCGCTACGGGAGTAGCGCACCATCTCAGCCCAGGGGTGCAGCTCGCACAATAGGTCCGCTAGATCTACTTCCTCAGGACAATTGAGGGTCGACATCGAACCGGCGCCCACAGCGGCTATCACGGCGACATCTACGTCGGGATCGGCTGCCCCGAGGATGCAGGCGCCAATGCCGTTGTAGCTCATGTCTACGTACTTGTTTCCGTCCAGGTCCCACACCTCCACGCCCTGCACCTTGCGGTAGTAGCTCGGCCACTGATCGGGCAGGAACATCTCGGGACGCTTGGAAAGCAGCTGCGTACCTCCCGGAATTCGCCTCTTGGCTTTGGTGTACAAGGACTGCCCAGTGTACAATGTCTGACCAGAGCCGCTCATCTCTCCTCCAAGCCGGTGATCATCCCGTCTTCACGCAGGGACTTCTGGTAGCCCTCATTGCGCCCGATCCCGGCATTGATTTCGCTAATCTCGGGCCTCTCGCGCAACAAGTCGAGCACCTCTTCCATCCCAAAAGCCGAAGATGCCCCTAGGTGGGAGTAAACAGCGCGCACGAATTCCAGATCCCGTGGCTCATCCACGGTCCAGCGCAGCGCTGAAAGATCCTCATCGTAATGCAGGTCGACCAGATAGAAGAGCTCCGGGTGGTTGCGGATATAGGGGGTCACGTGCTCGCGCTCCGACTTAAGCCGGGCCTCACGCCACGCTTGCTCCAGCACGTCAAACGAGAACGCCTCGGTGTCCAGGCCGTCGGGGAAGGTGCACTCGCGAACGTTGGAAGCATAGTCGGCCGGGTATTCCCGGAAGGAGTAGATCACGTCATCGATGACCTCGGGGTCGAGCAACGGGCAATCCGCAGTCAGGCGAACCACGATCTCGGCCTGGTATTCCCGCGCCGCCTCGTAGTAGCGATCCAGCACGTCCGATTCGCTCCCACGGAAGCACTCGATGCCGTTACGCGCGCAAAAGGCGGCGATGGCATCGTCGGCCGGCTCTCGCGAGGTGGCCACCAGCACGAGGTCGACGTATCGAGCCGTCCTGGCGCGATTGACGACGTGCCACAGCATCGGGACCCCGGCAACCTCCGCCAGCACTTTGCCCGGAAGCCGGGTGGAGCCCATTCTGGCCTGGATGACGGCTACTACCTTTAGCTTATTAAGCACGCATTAACTCCCCAGGCTCACGATCTGGCCGTTTTCAGCTGAGGTCTTGGCCGCCAGCGCGGCCGCCAGCGCGCGCGAAGCGCCAAACACGTCCAAGGTCGATTCCTCTTGGCGGCTCAGGCATCTCAGAAAATGGCGCATCTCATCGACGTACATCTGGTTGGGCTCCCACGAAGGGGGATTCCGAAAGACCTGCCATGCGCGCGCAGCGGCGGAGTACCAGCGCACCTCTCCGAGGGTGTAATCCCAGTGAATCGTTCCTTCGTCGCCGATCACTCGGCAGGTGCGGCTGTACGCTCTTTGAACGTAGTCCAGATGAACCTCGCCAATGGAGCCGCTGGCAAAGCGCAAAATGATGGCCGCCGTATCCTCGGTGCCGATTTCCAGATGGCTCAGCTTTCCTGCAAAACACGCAACCGACTGGATTTCACCCAGCATCCATCTGACGTAGTCAATCTCGTGAATGTCGTCGAGAATCACACCCCCGCCAAGTTCTCGCTGAGCACTGTAGGAGTATCGGTAGTCCTCCCACGGATGCCAATCGGGCAGATACTGTCCTACTTCGACTCGCGCGGCAACCACTCTTCCAACTGCGCCGTCCTGAAGCAGCTTCTTGACCGTCATCAGCCCGGGATGGAAACGCATGTTGCAGCCCACCAGTGTGACCAGCTTACGCTCTCGCACGGACCGCAGCAGCTCACCCAATCCGTCCATGCGGTCGGCTAGTGGTTTCTCGATGAACAGGTGGCAGCCGTGTCGCACGGCCTCCAGGGCCAGTGGAAGATGGAGGCTGGTGGGAACCGTGATTAGAGCGACGTTGGGGTTGCGGGCCCATGCCTCCTCCAGGTTTCCCAGCACTTCGACATCGAACCGCGACTTCACCTCCTCCCGCCGATCAACTCGAACGTCGAAAGCGAGCACATCCTCGGTACCCAGCGCCTTCAGGTTATCGATGTGGCGCTTCCCGATCGAGCCGCATCCAATGACGAGAAAACGGCCCTGCGCAGCGCCCGGTCTACTCACTGAAATGCTCCAGAACCTTGGTAACCGCCTCTATCACATCCTCTACGTCCTCATCCGTCATCGAATGGAACATCGGCAGGCTGATCAGTTCCTCATAGGCTCGCTCGGCTACGGGGAATTCCCCTCCTCGATAACCGAACTGCTCCCGATAATACGGATGCAGGTGCACCGGTATGTAGTGAACGTTAACGCCTAGCCCCTCAGCTCGAAGCGCGCCGAACACTTCACGTCTGCCGGCTTTCAGCCGGTCCAAATCAAGGCGAACGGGGTAGAGGTGCCAGGCTGGATTGGCATCGCTTCGAACCACCGGCGGTTGGACGTGCGGAATCGATTGGAAAGCCTCGGAGTACATTTCGGCAATGTGACGCCGCCGGGCCAGGTTGCTGTCCAGCTTGTCCAACTGAGAAACACCAAGGGCGCAGCCGATATCGCTCAACCGGTAGTTGTAGCCGAGATCCACCATCTCGTAGTACCACCGTCCTTCGGCCTGACGCTGGCTAGCAGCGCTATTGATCCCATGCGTCCGGAAGGTGCGTAGGCGTTCGGCCAATCTGCTATCGTCGGTAGTTACCATCCCGCCCTCGCCGCTCGTGATATGCTTCACCGGGTGAAAGCTGAAGACCGTCATGTGGCTTATGGAACCGACCCTACGGCCTCGGTACTCTGCGCCGAGGGCGTGGCAAGCGTCTTCTATAATCACCAATCCGTGTCGCTCCGCTAGCTCCACGATCTCCTGCAAATCGACTGGATGGCCAGCGTAGTCTACCGGCAGAATCGCCTTGGTCCGCGGAGTTATCTTAGCGGCTACCTCTACCGGATCGATATTAAGAGTGTCGGGACACACATCGGCAAAGACAGGCTTGGCGTGCTGATACAACAGGCAGTTGGCAGTGGCGCAGAACGTCATAGGCGTGGCGATGGCTTCATCCCCGGGGCCAAGGCCCGCGGCAAAGGCCGCACCGTGCAAGGCTGCTGTGCCGGAGCTGAAGCTAACGGCATACCTGGCATCAACGTATTCCGCCAGCTTCTCTTCGAACTCCGCCACCTTAGGCCCTGTAGTGATCCAATCGGAGCGCAGCACGTCGACGACGGCACGGATGTCGTCCTCATCGATCTGCTGGCGTCCGTAGGGCAACAATTTGTCACGTACCGGCTGCCCGCCGTAAATGGCCAGTACCCTTTTATCCGCTCGCACCAAACTCATGGAATGAGGCTCTGTATCTCGTCGGCCGTCAGCCAACGAGGATTGGTGTCGCTGGCGAAGCGAAAACCATCGGGCAAGGGCTTGGCGGCCGACCAATTCTCTACCTTCCACCAGGGGTGGGAGGGTTTGATTACGTACATATCGTCCCATTCGACGGCTTGGCGAGCTTCGTCCTCGGAAATAAGAACCTCGTGCAACTTCTCACCCGACCTGATGCCAATCACCTTGACCTCGCAGTCTGGGGCCACCACCTTCACCAGGTCCATAATGTTCACACTGGGAATCTTGGGAACGAAGATTTCGCCTCCATGCATAAGTTCAAGGCATCGGATCACAAATCGCACGCCCTGCTCTAGTGTGATGAGCAGGCGCGTCATGCGGGGGTCTGTGACCGTCACCGTTCCATTTTGGCGCTGTTTCAGGAACAACGGGATTACGCTTCCTCGGCTGCCGACGACGTTGCCATAGCGGCTGGCAGAGAACTTGGTTCCCTCAGCGCCGGAATAGGCGTTCGCGTGGACAAAAATCTTCTCTGCACAGAGTTTGGTCGCTCCATACAGGTTGACCGGGTTGACCGCCTTGTCCGTGCTTACGGCCATCACCAGCTTCACTCCGCGGTCTATGGCCGCATCGATCACGTTCTTGGCCCCGAGCACATTGGTCTGTACGGCTTCGAACGGATTGTACTCGCAGGCTGGGACTTGCTTCAGCGCGGCCGTGTGGACGATGATGTCTACACCGTGAAAAGCGCGATAAAGCCGCTCACGATCCCGTACGTCCCCGATAAAGTAACGTATGGGCAGATCACCATCGTCGGGAAACACCTGGCGCATCTCATGCTGCTTCAATTCATCCCGGCTGAAGATGATCAGCTTGCGAGGACGATACTCCCTCAGCAATATCTCGGTAAACTTTCTACCGAAAGCGCCGGTGCCGCCCGTGATCAGCACAACTTTCGAATGCCAGTCCATCTTCTTGTACTCCAGGCTCACTTATTCTTCGCAACCGGGCCCATTGCCGGCTCCAACCGCTCGGCCGGTATTCAATGCCACCCTGACACGAATCAACCGGTCGACACTTCCTTCGCCCACGCCCGATTGGACCGATACCAGCTTACCAATCTGCTGATCCCCTCTCGAAAGGCGACCTGCGGCCGCCAGCCCAGCAGTTGCTCGGCTTTGCCTATGTGCGCCCAGGTGGCCTGGGTGTCCGCCGAGTGGCGGGGCTGGAATTCCAGGCGGGCTTTCACGCCTGCCAGCTCTTCCATCAGACGGATGGCATCCATGAGCACCACAGGCGCATCGGAACCCAGATTGATGGCCTCGTATCATCACCTGTGCG
>JAMDCE010000460.1:364-2712 GCA_023489135.1 Chloroflexota bacterium | reverse complement strand
CTGGTCAGAAGGGGCCTACTGGCTGGTCGGCAGTGTCACCGCAGTGCTGTTCTTTGTCTCCGTGCTTCTGCACGAGCTTGCGCACTCCGTGGTGGCAATGCGCCACGATATCCCCGTCAAGCATATAACGCTCTTTCTCTTCGGGGGCGTCGCAAATATCAAGCGCGAGGCTGAGAATCCGTCCATAGAGCTCGTGATCGCGGCCGCTGGGCCAGCCGCCAGCGTCCTTCTGTCGGCATTCTTCGGAATTGTTTGGTTCCTGTCGCGCGGTTTCAGCGAGCATCTGGCAGCGCTGTCGTTCTATCTCGGCACGATCAACGCTATGCTGGCGCTTTTCAATCTGATTCCAGGCTTCCCCATGGACGGCGGCAGGATTCTGCGCGCAACGCTCTGGCAGCTGACCAGCAACTTTTGCCAGGCAACCCGCGTGGCATCGATCACCGGTCAAATAGTCGCCTGCTCGTTTATGCTAGGAGGGGTCTTGCTAGCCGTTATGGGGAACTGGCTGAACGGCGTCTGGTTGATATTCATCGGCTGGTTTCTCCACAACGCTGTCGAATCGAGCTATCAGCAATCTATCGCTCAGAACCTCCTTAGAGGCGTCTCCGTAGCCGAGATGATGGCCAAGGACTGTCCAGTAGTGGACGAAAACGTCTCTTTGAAGGATCTTGTGGACGACTACGTGCTGCGCTACGCCGCGATAGCCTTCCCCGTGGTGCATAACGCTCTGCTCGTCGGCATCGTCACGTTAGACAACGTCAAGGAAGTGCCTCGAGAGAAGTGGCCCGGAACGGTCGTGGCAGACGTTATGACAGGTATCGAGAAGCTCAAGACCTTCCATCCCTGGGAGGATGCATCTCGAGCTCTTCAGCAAATGAACGAGCGAGATTCTCTTCAGGCGCCCGTGGTCGAAGGTGGCCAGGTCGTCGGGCTACTGAGCAAAACGAGGATTCTTCAGTTCATGAAGTTGCGCGAGGAGTTGGGAGCGCACTAGCTCACGACCCCCGTGGCACTCCCCAGTTGGCCCGTCAGACGATTCTGCCTCTTCCTTATCCGAAGCTAGGCAGCACCTCCTTGCCCCTTACCAATTACTTCGTCCATCGTCAACCCCATTCGGGCAATCACTTCTGCCGCCTCTCCATCGCCCGGCTTCATAAGCTTCCTGGCTACGGCTAGCTTCAGTTCAGGCGACCATGTCTGCCCGAAGTCCTCTTTGCCAGAGATATGCTCGATGGCGATCTCGGCAACGGAAGCTTTGTCGACATCGGTTAACGGCACATCGGCGAAGTCAGGAGAATACTTCCTGACCAGAAGGACTAGAGCGCGCTCTTTTGCCTCCATATCTTTCACATCGTCGAGTATCCTGGCCCTGCCGCGAATGACGATGCTCTGATAAAAGCAATGGGTCTGGCATCCTCTCACAAGCGGTGGAACTATAGCGAAAACCCTGTCTATTTCGAAGCCTACTTTGCCATCCCTGCGAATATTATCGAGCTTCTCGCCTTCTCGCGCCGAATGAAATACTATCTTGCCGTCAACGTAAGCGAAGTTCACGGGGACAATCACCGGGTACCCGTGCTCGTCGACAGTGGCTAACCTGCCGACGGTCGCCTCATCTAGCCATCGTTCCAGGACAGTCTTATCTCCCACCTGTTGATGTTTACGTCGCATAGTCTTCGCCAGATTCACCCCCCACGGCGTCATTATAAATCAGTGGGGTCGCGAGCACAATTCTTTCGACGGGAGTGCTATTGACAACCTATCGCATGTGGTGTAGTATAATCACATCCCAATAGACGGAGCGATATCCCATCTAATGGGATAGAGGAATCAGTTCAGTGAAGATCAGGAAGAGATGCAACGACCCCAATATCATCGAAGCAGTCGAAAACGCGCTGCTTTTGCTGGATCTGTTCGACAGTGACCAATCGCATTTCGGCGTGCTCGAGCTGGCCGAAAAATCAGGTCTCTCCAAGAGCACGGTCCATCGCTTGCTATATACCCTGACCCATCGTGGATACCTTGAGAGAACGGAGGATCAAAAATACAGGCTAGCGCTAAAGGTCTTCAGACTTGGCTCGCGCGTGCGTAATCACATGGACTTGCGCCGCCAAGCAGCGCCGTTTATCAAACGACTTGCCGATCAGACTGGGGAGACCTTGCTGCTGGAGATACTCGACCGCGGATACCTTGTCCCGATCGAGAAGATTGAGAGTCCGCACCAAATAACGGTCCGTGGAGAGGTGGGGGTGCGCAGGCCCGCTTACTATGGAGCAGGGGGACAGGTCCTGTGCGCTTGCCTCGATGACGATGAATTGGACACAATCATCAAGCAGCGGGCCCTCGAG
>JAMDCE010000460.1:0-354 GCA_023489135.1 Chloroflexota bacterium | reverse complement strand
CTCAGGTCAGGCAACAAGGGTTCGCTGTGAGCCGCGAGCAAGCGCTTCTCGGAGTTGTCGGAGTGGCGGCACCCATCAGGAACCACAGCGGAAAGGTTGTCGCAACCATTGCTCTGGCTGCACCAATGATCCGAATGGATGACCGTAGGACTGCAGAAGTTGTTGAACTAGTCGTGCAGACGTGCCAGGAGATCTCAGAGCGATTGGGCTATCAATGAAAGATTCGATGCGAACCTTTGCCTCGCCAGGTGATCGAAGCGCGATTTTGCAACCCCTGAATGGCTTTATGCAAACTTTATTAGTGTGAGGAGGGTATTGAGCATTGGCCAGTTATTTGCGCTCGTACATTAGTCA
>JAMDCE010000527.1 GCA_023489135.1 Chloroflexota bacterium | reverse complement strand
GCTTAGACATCCCTCGTCTCACAATCCAAGAAGACGGCGCGTCTCACCCAACCAATCTTGGATAGCCGGCGCCCATCCGGCCCCATTGACAGTCTCCCTACATCGTTGTCATCGTTGTGCAGTCTGCGTCGCCTGCCCCGGCCCTGGCGTAAGAACGCTGCCAGGCGCTACCTCGGTCCCCGCTGTCGGCAAGGCCGGTGGGGGTGCGCCTTCCCGGGGCACCACCCTCACATTGGTCGGCGGGGCTATGGGCTCCAATGAGGTGACGACGATCCTCCTCTTTGCTCTCTCCAGTTCGTCCCAGGTATACATCTGCTCGAACACCCACTGACCGTCCTCCCTCGTCGCCGCCACGCGCAGCCAAGCGAAGTTTGGCGCGATCTTGCCCCAATCAAGGGTAGATCTAGCACCCACGGATAACGTACCCGCTAGTGCGGCTTCCACGTCGGACTTTGTGTAGAGCTCCAGCCTCTCTTGGGTGCTATTGGCGAATGTGACTGGCGGCACGACGGGGTCCGGCGCGTTCCGGCTGGGGATCACCCTCACTCCGGCAGGCGGGGGGAGGAAATCCAGAGACGACGCGACGACCCTGCTCCCAGCCTTCTCAAATTCATCCTGAGTGTACGTGTGATCAAACACCCACTCACCATCCTCCCGGGTCGCAGCCACTCGTAACCAGACGAAGTCAGCGGGGTACAGGCTTGTCTTGATCGAGGACCCGGCGCCCACGATATGGTCGCCCAAGAGCGCCGCCTGCACGTCGGATTGCGCGTAGAATGCCAGGGGTTGGGACGTCTCGTTAACCAGGGTGATGCCCACCAGCGGGTCGCATGAGGCCACCAGGCCGAGGAGAAGGAGAATCCAGAGGGCTATCGACAGTTTCACACGCGCACACCTCCGGGGGGCTCGCGCTGCCAAGGCTAGTCCCACCGAATCACCCCTGTCCCGGAGGCATTCGCGAACTCGTTGGCCTCGAACTCCATTGGATTGTGGCGGTGACCGTAGGGCAGACCCGCGAGGTACCTTAGCAAATACCCAGCGCCCATCTCTTGCGCCTGCATCACGTGCTGCAACTCGTGTATCAGCAGCCACTGATCCCCGGCGACGTCGAAGTCCAGCGGTCTGTTGATAACGATCAGGTTGGCGCTGAAGGTCATTGCGTTGTCGTTGCCGCCATTCAGCCACCGAACCAGCCTGCCCCTAAGCCCTTTGTCGCTGTAGACAATCCTGACTCTGCCCCACCTCAGCTCTCCAAAGTTGTCCCTGTAGAACCGGCGGTCGTCTTCGTGGAGGCCCGCCGTGAGGCCCGTTTGATCGGGCGGTTGAGACCAGAGGTCCGGCCCGCTTGGCGTCAATCCTGCGCCGATGGCAATCACCACTGATCGCATAATAGACTCAGCGGAATAGCCACTGTTCTTAGCCATACCCATCGTTACAAAGCGGTACACGTAGTCGACCGCCCCAGGCTCGCGGCCAAAATGGTTCTTCACGAACTCGTCGTGCCACCCTTGATTGAACCAGCCTGGAACCAGATGCTGCAGATCCTCCGCAGCGTGGCCAGTTGGATCTACGTACTTGACAGGGTTGTTATATCCGTACGAGTACCTATTCAACGCCTGCGGATTCCTGTAATCCGGCACCACCGTATCCGGCTGGCTGAAGATGCCTACGCCCGGCAGGTACCAGCGCGCGCCGTAGTAGTACAGCTCGCAGCGGGAGTTGCCATTGCCCCCATCGATGCGCCGCTGGCCGGTAAAGCGCTCCTCGTCAGCTAGGTCGTTTACCCCGCTCACGGCTCGGTCTGACCCAAAGGGATAGAACCTTCTCTGGCCCATCTCCGCCTGGTTCCCCCCTACTTCCGCCTGACTCGACGACAGGTGGTCCGCCAAGACGTACCTCAACCCCGAGTTATTGCGCCACGCTACCGCCCTGCCGCCGAAGCGATAATACACCGATACCTCGCCCGTGGCAAGGTCCACCTGGTAGTCCGGCGTGACATAGTGTGTCTTCTGGTTGGACTGGTTGGTGGACGAACGAAGCGCACCATCGCCATCATAGGTCAGGGTGCGTATCGGCGAGCCACCTTCGAGTACGCGGCTCAGGCGATTCTCGTCGTCGTATTCGTAGGTCCTGCCCTCCGCACTTGTCAGGTTCCCGCTGTTGTCGTACAGGCACTGGTTGCCTCCCACCCAATTGGGAGCGTGCGGGTGCGAGGCCGGATAGCCGCTGGGGTATTGGTAGCTTACCCCTCCCTTGCTCCCGAAGTTGCCGATGGCATCGTACGAGTATGTTTCGTCGAACAGTCCCGACCAGGCGTGCGTGAGGCGATCCAGATGGTCGTAGGTGAAGTTGATCGCCTCGTTACCATTGCGGATGTCGTCGAGGCGGGTGATGTTCCCTTTGGGGTCGTAATTGTAGGTCAGGTGCTGGCGACTGCCACAATCGATGTAGCACAGCCTCCCGTACTTGGCGTTGCCCTCGGGAGTATAGTCGAGCGCCCAGTAGCGGTGCTGGACGGTCAGCCCGTTGCCCATTACGAGGTCACGCAGCTTGCTCAAGGCATTGTAAGTTGCGTTGCTCACCAGCACCCCTTTAACGCTGCTGTCCAGGTACACCGGCAATCCGTGGTCCCCGTACCGGTAGGTGACCACCTCGTTGTTGGGATGCGTTACCGTGAGGATGCGGTCCGAGTCATCGTAGGTCGATAACACGGTGTAGGTCGAGCCGTCCAGCGTATGCTCCGATTTGAAGATCCGGCCTCGCTGGTCGTAGTAGAACTTTACCAGGCTAGTCAGAGAAGGGCCGAATTTCATGGTCGTGCGCCGACCTTTGTAGCCGGGGCCAGCGAAGGCCTCGTCGTAGAGGAATTCGACCAAGGTCGTCGTCCCGATCTTCTTGTAGCGCAGCCGGTTCAGCTCGTCGTATTCGAAGCTCAGGGTTTTGCCTCTGGCGTCGGTCTGGGTCTTGAGGGCGCCGGAAGGCCAGTACTGGTAGCTCCAGAAGCCCATGTCCGGGTCGTTGATGGACATCTTGCGACCCAGCTTGTCGTAGCTGATGGTTACGTGGTTGCCCACCGGCGGAAGGATCAGCGTGCCGTTGACGTGGCAGGTGTTATCGTACACGTTCGTGAGGTGATCGCCGACGTCGTAGGCGTAGCTGGTCGTGCCCGCCAGAGCGTAAGATGGGTCGCTGTTGCCCTTGTATTCCTGCACCTTGACCAGCCGACCGAATGCATCGTTGGTAAAGACCTTCTTGTGGAAATTCTCGTCTTTTGCGGTTACGGCCCAGTCTACATAGCTCCAGGTGACGTAGTTCCCGTCGGGGTGCGTCTCCCTGGTTTTGCGCCTTAGCGCGTCGTACTCGAAGGCGGTGGCGGGGTAAGCGGCGGGGTTCCAGTCGGCGTTGTCAAACCAGCCCGGCACGTTGAGGGTGCGCGGGTGAGGGACGGATTCCTTGTCGAGCAAGCCCACCTACCACACTTTCAAGATGACCGAGACCACGGTTCCGGCCGCGTAGGTCCAGGGGGTCAGGCCGCTGTTCTGGCTGGCCTGGTAGAACTTCACCCAGTGTCGCAGGTCGACCATGTCACTGCCGAAGATGGGCGTGGGCGATTGGCCCCCGGTGGGCGTCACGCCGCAGGACCAGTTGGGAAGCGGCCCCAGCCCGGCCGCGCTCCACAGGCCCTGAATGCCGTCCCGAATCTGGGTGAAGTGGGCCGCCTGCACCCGGTCGACCTGCGCGGTAACGGATCCAGGAATCCCCAGCGGCGCGCGGAGCTCATTTATGTCGACGGCGTGGATCACCTGGCTCGAGCGGTCGAAATCGGTCTGGGTCTGGATCAGCCGGCCCAACCCATCGTAGATTCTCCACTCGTAGGCGCGGCGGCCGAAGCTGCCTCCCCCGGCGTCTTTGCGCCGTCCCACCTGCATGCGCAAGGGGGAGTTGCCGCCGACCAGGTAGCGGTAGGTGATGGTGGCCGCGCCGGGTTGGCCGGGGTCGTCCCCCGGCAGCCAGGTGGCTATTCTGCGCCCGAACACGTCGTAGCTGTGCGCGGTGACGGCGTTGTTGGGATCCGTGATGCGCGTGAGCCTGCCCAGGCCGAAATGGTAGTCGAACGAGGTCGCCAGGCCAGCCAGGGGAGTGGTCTCGGTCATCTTGAAAGTGTGGTAGGTGGAGTCGTAGGTGTAGGTGGTGGCGCGCTGCTGGCCCAGGCCGGGGTTCTCGTTGGTAAACCCGCCGATGTAGTCGTAGTAGCCCTCTTCGGTGAAGCCGGTTTCGCTGAGCCGGTTTCCATAGGCGTCATACGTGTACTTCGTGTCCACGGTGTAGAAGCGGTTCCCATCCGAGCGAGAGACCTTTCGGACCCACCACAGCTCGCCCTTGCTCCCCGGCGCCTGGCGCATGCCGGTGTTCCTATCGTACAGGTTGTAAACACAGGACTGCCACTGGCCGCTCGGGTCGTACACCGCCTCCTGAGTCACGCGATCCAATATCCAGGCCGCGGTGTTGACATCGTGAATCCTGACGGTGCTGCGGTACCAGCTGGAGGTCTGCTCCCCCCATTCGTAGGTGCTGGTCAGGTTTCCGTAGGCGTCATACTCGAACGTGGTGCGGTTCAGCCTCGCGCCGGTGTACTCTTTGGTCTCGTTGAGGGCCACGAAGCGAATAAGTGTGCCGCTCGCCCCCGGTGGCTCGACCGAGCTCCAATAGCTCAGCTTGTACGAGAGCTTCGCCCCGCCGCCTTCGTGCCGATCCTCCTCGTAGGGCCTGCCCTCGAGCTCGGGGCTGTCTCCGGCGTAGAGGCTTCCGTCCTCGTAGTATAGAGGCAGCAAATCGCCGCCCTGGTTGAGCCGACCGTCGCCGGTGTGGCCCTGGTGGAAGCGATAGTGAGAAACGTTGTTCGCCGCGTCGGTGATGGTGACGCGGTTAAAGCCGTGAAATTCGGTCTCCTCCCAGGCGTCGCGGTCGGGCGGGAGGTAATCGTGATCTCCCTGATAGGTGTAGGTATCGGTACTGGTGCCTCCCACTCCGTCCGCCAAGGTTCGGTAGTCGAGCACCTGCCGGTTCCAGGACACCCCGGCGCTCGCCTCGTGATAGCCCAGGGTAACGCTGCCCCCGTATCCGTTCTTCGCCGACACGAGTCGCGGCTGCGTGTACGGAATCCACTCCGTGGAGAATTTGTAGTGGATAGTCATGTTCTGGTAAGTGAACTCGTAGGCAGGCAGTGGGCTCCCATCCGAGCCGAGTTGCTGGACCTTCCACAGGCGCAGCTGCTGGCTCTCTCCCGGCTCCGCCCCTTGCCGGTTTGGATCATAGTACGTGAACACGTACTTGCGCACCAGCGTCTCGGCGTTGAGGCCGAGCCTCATCTCCACGGCGTCCAGCTTGTGCGTCTCCCGGCAGCTGAGCTCCAGCACGACGTCGGTGCGCTGGGAGATGTAGAATCGTACGGTTCGTCTCGCGCCCCCGCTGTCGGTTGAGGCGTACTTGATCTCGTAAGGATAACTGGACACGTCGTAGTTGTACGGGGCATTGCCCTCGCACTGGATGGAGCCACCGGCGCCCTGGTAGGTCACCGTCATTTCGTTGCCGTGCGTGTCTCGGACTATATCGAGGTCCCAGCGGTAGAAGTTCTCGGCGTACCACCAGCTGCCCCCGCTGCCTTCCCAGGTTGGATAGAAATGGCGGGAGCCGTCCACGGGGCCACCCTCTCCATTGACCCGGTCCCGCTTGTAGCCAAATCGGTAGTAGGTGCCACCCTTGTCCCAGGCTTCCCAGTACCAGTCCCTTTGATGATACGTGTCGTCGGGGGTGACGATCACCCTCTGGATGCGCAGGAAGGTCTCCTTGCGAGTATGGTAGTATCCATCAGAGCCCTGGATAAGCTCATCGCTCACGCCGCTCAGGCTGAAGAAGAACTTGTCCCTTTCGGGGTCGTAGCCAATGCTGCCGAGACCCAGGTGCCAGCCCACGCCGACCCAGGAGCCCCGGCTGTTGCCACTCTTCATTTCGTCAACCGAGCCGCTGGAGTACCATAGATTGAGCCTGGGCTGCAAGCCGTTTGTTCCCGGGATAACCTCCAGGGGCAACGAGAAAGCGGCCGAGCCGGTGAAGAGGTCGCTTTCGAATGCCTGGATGGCGGAGGGCTTCGACAAGAAAGGCTCACCCCAGAGTCCGACATCGGTGAAGTGGGTGGTGGTGGCGGTAACCTTGCGGCTCTTGAGGTCCACGCTGCTGGGCAGCTTCACCCACAGCTTTTGTTTTTCGTCGTAGAAGTAGAGCGCCAGGGTTAGCTCGTCGAGGCCGCGAATCATGTGATCCGTGTAGCTTACCTCCAGGGTGACCGGTCTATCCAGGCTGCCCACGTATTCATTGCCTGCGTCTCTAACCTCGACGTTGAAGCTGAAAGGGTGCCGGTCGAACTGGGCCTTGGGCACCAGTCCCCGGTCAGGAGTGAGCTTAGCGGTGGCCTTCGCGCGAGCGGCTCCCGGCGGGAAGTTGATGACCACGCGGTTGTCCGCCGACTTGAGGATTCCTCCGGCCTCGGGAGTCACCTCTATCTGTGTCTCGGCGCCGCTCGCACGATTGTTTGGCATCACCATCCCTCCTTACTCTCCTGCGTTCCGTTCGTCTTCATCCTTAATGGCGTGGCGTAAATCGTGCATCGACTTTCCCAGCGATTTGCCGACCTCCGGGAGACGACCGACTCCGAACAGCATGACGACACTGGCCAGCAAGATGAGAAGTTCCGGAATGCCCCGCCCACCCACACGTAATTGACTCTCCGCGCCTCACCCGCCGGAACCAGGCATGCTTAGAATAGCTCAATGTCGGGCCAGTTGATGCCGGCCGCGCCGAAGTGCAGGCTCCATGGGTCTCCTGCACCCCAACCCGCTCGATCCCTTTGCTAAGGGAATCGAGCACGTCTGCACCTCGGTCCAGGGCTCTATGCCATCTGCGAAGTAAGATCCTGGACGATCCCGTCGAATACGGCGGCGGCTGCTGCCTTGCGCTGGGCACCGATAAGGCCGCCGATATCCTCGTACTTCCCCTGGAGCATCTGGGAGCCGGACTTTAGCTGGTACTCTGCGTACACATAAAACTGGCCGTTGGGATCCTTTATCAACCGAATCTGACTCACCTGGATTCCATCGATGGTAATGGTCCGCGGCATATTGTCCCTCCTGCGTAGATATATACTCCTGACGATTACCTTGTTTGGAAAATCAGTGCCCTGCCCTCAGCCTTCACGCACGAGCAGTAAGCTACGCGTAATAGCATCCCGAACCATCGGCCACCACGAGTGAGCCTATTTTCAGGGCTCCACTGTGCAGATGCAGGGTCGTGTCTGGATTATTCCTACCGATCCCTACGTTTCCGCCTACGACGTTCAAGACGTCGCCCGCTCCGGTAGCCAGGCTAACGGCCCCCCAGGCCTTTACCCGTATGGCAAGGGAGCCCGGCCAAGGATAGGACTCGATCTTGTAGTTGGGGTCACTCGGGGAGACGAAGTAAAGTGGTCCGTCCACGTGCGCGGTTCCGATAACCTGGAGTTGAGCGTCGGGATTTGTGCATCCCGGGCCGATGCCCACGTTGCCACTGCCCATTATGGTAAGTAGCTTTGAACCCGCGGTTGGGATGCCGGTCTCGACCTGGAACACGGTCTCGGAGGCCGCGAGCGATTGAACACCGGTGCCGTTCTTCTTCGACCCGCAGATCACGACCGCGGCCTTCGTAGAGACCGGGTCGGTGACCCCGTGGATTCCGGCTAGAGCCACCGGATTGTTTCCACCATCGTCGTTCAGCCCTTTGACAAGCGCTCCTCCGCCCCCGCCAGAAACCTTGTCGACCGCGAAGTACGAGTCCACCGTGAGGAGATAATCCGTGATTCCGTGGTTGATGTTGACGGAGTCGGTGAGCGCGAAGGGAAGGTCATAGCTGTTGATCGTAACATAAGAAGCCGGCGACGCGGTCTTGATGCCCACCTTGCCAGTCGGATCAAAATGGGCTACGACCACGTCGTTGGGGGCAATTTGGATCGGGAAGGCGTTGTTGGTCCTGATTTGGAAGGGATTGGGCGTGCCAACTATACTGTTGCCCACGTACACGTTGCAGTCGGTGTGAATATGTCCCCCCAGAACGTCCAGCTTGTAGCTGGGTCCGGTTGTTCCGATGCCCACGCTGCCATTGCCCATGATTGTGACCAGCTTCGTCCCAGCGGTGGGGTACCCCGTCTCCACCTGAAGCACCGTTTCGAGGGAGTCCAGGGCTTGCACACCGTTGCCATTGGCCGCTTTCTTAGCCCCCGTCACCGTTATGGCCGCTTTGGCGTTCACGGGATCGGTAACTCCGAAGACGCCCGCCAGCACCAGCGCCGTGTTGTCGGGCGCATCGTTGGCGGCGACCACGGAGGCTCCTCCGGCCCCTCCCGAGATCTTGTCGATCCTCAGAAAGGCTTCGGTCGGCAAGATGTCGGTCATGCCGTGATTGATGTATGCTGCGTCGCTCAACTCCACGTGGTTGGCATAGCTGTCGACGGTGAGCTTGTAAGCGGAGGTCGACGTGCCGATACCGACCCTTCCGGTTACATACAGATCGTCGTTGATGGTTTGCAGCGCGGCGGCGGACTTGGGCGGCACGACCACCTGGCCGGCTCCCGCGCCGACGATGGCCAGGCCGCACATCTTGAGGAAGTCGCGATGGGTTATCCTTGAGGCCAGCTTCTGTTCCATGGATTCCTCCTTGCGCTCTGGAGAGGCTGCCGGCGGCGGCTCAGGCCGTGTCTGCCGCTTCATCTCTGATGGCTTGCCCGTCCAGCACGATGTAGAACTGCTCTCCGTCCTCGAAGGCCTGGATGTCGGCGATCAGCGGGACGTAGATGCGGAGGGCCTCCACGAGGTCCTTCTTCTTGACCACGACCCCGCTGACGTTGAGGGGGGTTAGCTCGACGGGCCTGGCATCGGGCGGCGCGGGCTGATGGCCGTTGTCGTTGGGTTTCTTTAGCTTCAGTTTGGGCACAAAGACACCTCCCGGGATTGTTATCGGGTATGGGAAAAAGTAGGTGCGCGCCGAGGTGCAGTCGATGGGCCAAGAATATAATGGTGCAGGCGAAGGTTAAACCGACGTGGGGGATGAGATTTCGCGACGGACGCTCGATCCATCTGTGGTCTCCCCATATCATCTTCAACGAAGCGAAGGGTACCGAAACCGCGAGTTTGCCGATTCATGCCGATTGGCGGTCGGCGTGGGATCTAACTGGGATGCGTTCGTGGACAGGGTGAGGATGAACAACCGCCCTGGTGGACGCTTTCCCACAGTTTCGCCAGCCAGCACGCAGTTTGGCAGGCGGGCGAGAGGAGGTCAATAGGTAGATGTAACTAGTCTAACCGGGTAGTTAGGCGGTGGGTCGATGGGTTTCGTTTATCTTCTTCGACCATAGATTTGCCCCCCCGCTCCCGATTTCCCCACCCCTCGGCAGATAGGGCGGTTATCTGTTCCAATCGATCAGCACCAGTTCGGTATCCCGACGGGCCGCGCCCTCACCCGGCCTTCGGCCGACCTCTCCCAAGGGGAGAGGTGAACCTCCGCCCCTCACCCCAGCCCTCTCCCCGAAGGGGAGAGGGAGCGCTTGGGCTGCTGCTGGTCGTGGGGTCCTGGTATGCACTATGGGCGGCGGCTGCCTCTTACTACCCCGCGCTCCGCGTGGCTGGGCGCCACTATTGCCTTGATCCACTGGCCCCCCGTTCCCCGGCCCCCGGTCCCCGTGCACCACTCCGCTGAGCACCCGCTTGCATTGACAGGATTGTTGCGGTAAGATGAAGTTGAAGTAACAAAAGCCATTATGCACGGCGAGCAGAAGGAGGCGACTGGGATGATCCATCCGGGACGCAACGGCGTGAAGGGCAGTGTAGACGTCAGGCGCGAGATCGACGCCAAGGGCAGTTTCGACGACGTGTTCAAGCAAATGGAGCGATTCATCGACCACGTGTCTACCTCGAAGCGCACCTTGACCGTCTTCACCCAGCCGATGTGGCAGCCCCTGGTCGATGTATACGAAAATCCCGAGGCGGTGGTCGTTCTGGTTGAGCTGGCAGGGATCAACCGCCAGGAGTTGGAGCTAAGCGTGGACGGGCAGGTACTCGTCTTGCGCGGCAATCGGAAGGATGTGCTCCGCGGACGTAAGCAACGATGCTACGTTCTGGAAATCAGCTTTGGCCCGTTTGAGAGGGTGATTCCCTTGCCCGCGCGAGTAAATGCCGAGAAGGCCGATGCGAATTACGTGGATGGGTTCCTGGAGGTCGTGCTGCCCAAGGTCAATGAAGAGCAGCCTCGTAGGGTAATCATCACTTGATCTATCTCGCATCCTTGATCTATCTCGCATCACGCGCTCCACGTTCATTCCGGATGGTGCAAGAGAACCTATCCTATGAGCTACAGGATTTGATGTCAGGAGGAAGGCGCGCATGATCTCTACCAGTGATAGGCAGGAGAAGCAGATGGACGAGCCGGTGGTCCCGGAGATATTGCCTATCCTCCCTAGTGGAGAAGTCGTCGTATATCCTTTTATGATTTTCCCCGTGGCGGTAAATGATGAGAGGCGAGTCAAGCTCTTGGATGAAGCTGCCGTGGGAGAGAAAATCATTGGGCTGTGCGCTCAGCGAAACCAGGTCGAAAACCCCGCCTTTGAAGATTGCTACTCTGTGGGAACGGCAGCTCTAATAGTGAGGATGTTGAAGATGCCGGAAGGGGGTGTCCAGGCCCTTCTCCGCGGCATCTCACGAATACGTCTCGTCGAGCCGAGCGAATCCGAGCCTTACCTGAAGGCCAAGGTGGAAACGCTTCAAGAAGTGGAGCAGGATGGCGTGGAGCTACAGGCCATCCTGCGCAGCGTTTCGAGCCTGTTCGAGAAAATGGTCTCGCTCATTCCCGGAGCGGCACCTGAGCTAGGTGCCACTTTGGCGAGTGTCAATCAACCGAGCAAGATGGCCGATTTCGTGGCCGCCAATATCAATTTGGCGACCGCCGAGCGGCAGGACCTCCTGGAGACCCTCGACGTGGCCGATCGTATGCGTAAGCTGATGACCTTCCTCAATCGCGAGATCGAGATCCTGGAAATCGGCAGTAAGATCCAGTCGCAGGTCAAGAGCGAGATAGACAAGTCACAGCGAGAGTACTACCTACGCGAACAGCTCAAAGCCATTCAGAAGGAGCTTGGAGAGAAGGATGATCGCTCGGCGGAGGCCGAGGATTACCGCCGCAGGATCGAGGCCGCGCAGTTGCCCGAAGAAGCTCGTAAGGAAGCCGAGCGTGAGCTAGAACGTATGCAGGCGATGAATCCGGCTTCGGCCGAGTATAGCGTGATCAAAACCTACCTGGACTGGATGATCAACCTCCCCTGGAATCAGGGCACCCTGGATACGGGAGACATCGATCTGGCGCAACGGATTCTGGATGAGGACCACTACGACCTGGCGAAGGTGAAAGACCGCATTCTGGACTACCTCGCCGTTCGGCAGCTGCGGCAGAATATGAAGGGTCCCATACTTTGCTTCGTGGGGCCCCCGGGAGTCGGCAAGACCTCCCTGGGGCAATCGATAGCTCGCGCACTGGGCAGGAAGTTCGTGCGAATGTCTCTGGGAGCGGTTCGCGATGAGGCGGAGATTCGGGGACACCGGCGCACCTACGTCGGCGCGCTCCCCGGGCGGATCATCCAGGGCATTCGCCGCGCGGAATCCAACAACCCGGTCTTTATGCTCGACGAGGTGGACAAACTGGGGATGGACTTCCGCGGCGACCCCTCGTCGGCCTTGCTGGAAGTGCTCGATCCGCAGCAGAACTTCTCGTTATCCGACCATTACCTGGACGTGCCGTTCGATCTCTCGAAGGTCATGTTCATCTGCACCGCGAATCTGCTGGATCCCATCCCCCCGGCCTTGATGGACCGCATGGAGATCATAGGCCTGCCCGGCTACACCGAGTTCGAGAAGCTGCAGATCGCCAAGACCTACCTGGTCAAGCGACAGGTGGCCGAGAACGGCCTGGACGAGTCGCAGATTGAGTTCTGGGACGAGGCCCTGACTTCCTTGATCCGCGGTTACACCAGGGAAGCCGGCGTCAGGAACCTCGAGCGGGAAATAGGCACGGTGTGCCGCAAGGTGGCTCGTCGAGTAGCCCAGGGCAACAAGGACAAGTCCCTGATTGACCAGAACGCCGTGGTGGAGAACCTGGGTCCGATACGATTCCTATCTGAGGTCGCCGGGGAAAACGATGAGGTGGGCATCGCCACCGGGCTGGCCGTGACCTCCGTGGGCGGAGACGTGCTCTTCGTGGAGGCGGTGCTGGTGCCGGGCAAGGGTAGGCTGATGTTGACGGGTAAGCTGGGCGACGTGATGCAGGAGTCCGCTCAGGCCTGTCTCACCCTGGCGCGCAGCCGGGCCGCCGCCCTGGGGGTGCCCGAGGATTTCTACGAGAACTTCGACGTGCACATCCACATCCCGGCCGGTGCGATCCCCAAGGATGGACCCTCCGCCGGCGTGACTATGGCCACGGCCCTCGTTTCCGCTCTGACCAGGAGGCCGGTGAGCAAGGATGTGGCTATGACCGGGGAGATCACGCTTCGCGGCAAAGTTTTGCCGGTGGGTGGGATCAAGGAGAAGGTGCTGGCGGCGCATCGGATTGGCATCACCACGCTCATCCTGCCCAAGGAAAACGAGAGGGACCTGGCCGAAATCCCGCCGGAGGTTAAGGAGCAGATCGATTTCCACCTCGTCGGCACCATCGACGAAGTGCTCGATCTCGCCCTCAAACCGAAGAAGTCCAAGGAAAAAGAAAAGGTGGCCGCGAAGACGACGTAGGGGGCGTGCTCGCCGGGCCGGGCGAGGTGGCCAAATAATCCGGGGCAAATAGCGAGCCATTAGCTGGAATTGATGACAACAGGCGCCCGGGCAGCAGGGCTTGGAGCGGTTTACGATTTGGCTTGGCTAGCTGTAGCGCGGGGGCTTGTCCCCCGCCGGAGGGGCGCGGGCGGGGGACAAGCCCCCGCGCTACATTTCGAGGCTTCGGCAGGCCGAAGCCCTCTTTGGCATATAGCCATATGCCGACGAAAACCGCTCTGGTTTCCACGCGACTAGCTGCCCCATTGGCTTCGCGGGCCGCCGGCGGTTAGCCGTGGGCAGGTCAGTGTTGTTCGTCAGCGCTACGTAGCCGTGGGACCCGCTTCCCCAAACGTCCCCGCCTGTCGGGACTCTCGCCCCGCCGTGGTAAGGGGACATTGTAGCTATTAATCACGTCGATCGAGCGTCAACTTGACTATCTCAGACTAGTCCTGACCAAGGCCCAAAAATGCTCCTATCTACCCATAGACACACTTAATTGCCGGAGGTAGAATAATCCTGCAAGAGGGGCGCGGGGAATTCTCCGTGGCGTCTCGCCGAAAGCACAGAGGTGTGCGATTGCTGCAAACGGGTGTGCAACGGGGCAACGTGGCCTCGCTGCCACCCTTTGTGTTTCCCCTCTAGGATTGCTGCGTCGTAGCAGTCTCCGGAGGGGTTAGTTCACTGAACATCCGCAGCTCTGCCTATTCGTACCTCTGGACCTCGAATCGCGAAATGCTCATGTCTTCTCCCTTCCCGATTCCTGCTTTTCGCGACGCGATAGCAAGCTGATCCTCCACGGTATCCACCCCTTCGAGGTCGGGTAGGAGCAGCCCCCTGCGGTGCCCGCACTGCACGAGGATCCCGTACTTCTTAGGATGGAGCTCGCTCAGGCTCTCGACGAGCTCCGGTCTGGTCAGTATATCGACAGAATAGGAAAGGAGTCTAAGCTCGTCGACGGCCACGGGAGGGAAGCGAGGGTCGCTTACGGCCGAGCTAACCGCATTGCGAATGATCTCCAGGGCCACGTTGTCCTCCGTGGGAGCGAACGTACCGACGCAGCCTCGGAGTTCCCCGTTCTTCTTGAGACAGACGAAAACGCCGGCCCGTTGTCGCATATCCTTGTTGAGTTCGTCGGGAGGACGTATAACGCGCCGATCCTGCACATAGGTTTCCACTGCCCGGCGCGCCAGGGCGACCACCGGATGAACCCGTTCCAGGGGATTCCCGCCCAAAAGATCGGTCATTCCACGCGCCTCCTCCAAGCCAGAAATTGGTTAGCCTACTCCTCTGAAGTTGAGGTCGGCCCCGCACGAGTCGCATTTCCCACCGATGCTCAGGCCGATCGTCGACGTTCGATAACCGGAGCGTCTTACGGCGAGCTTGCCGCACTTGGGGCAGTAGGTGTTCTCCCCGTTTGTCCCGGGGACGTTGCCGATGTAGATGAACTGGAGGCCGGCCCCGCGTCCCAGATCTATCGCTCTCTCCAGTGTGTCTATGGGTGTGGGATTGAAGCTGCGCATCTCGGAGTTGGGATGCGAGCGGGTGACGTGCCAGGGGGTATCCGGCCCCAGGTTTTCGCAGACCCACCGTGATAGAGCGTCGAGCTCCTCGTCGCCGTCGTTGAACCCGGGCAGCACGTTGGTAACCACTTCCACGTGCATCTTCCACTTTTCTTTCGCCCTCACTGCCAACTCGAGTGCGCCTCGCCACCTGCCGCGAGG
This sequence comes from Chloroflexota bacterium, assembly GCA_023489135.1. The sequence goes on along the minus strand of JAMDCE010000527.1, from coordinate 38,052 downwards.
CAAGTTGGTGACCGATGTGTAGAACTCGTCCGAAAAGGCCTTGAGGTCCACGCGATACGCATCGAGATACGGGCCTAAGAGGTCCAGGGCCTCGGTGGTGATGAACCCGTTGGTGACGTAAACGGTGTAGAGGCCGTTTTTCTTGGCCAACCTGGCTCCATCCAAAGTATACTCGAGCCATATGGTCGGTTCATTGTACGTCCAGGCTATCCCCGCGCAATCATAGCGCTGCGCCAGCTCGATCAACTGCTCGGGAGGCACTTCTTGGCCTCGCGACAGCCTTCGGTCCCCGACCGACCAGCCGCTTGCCGAGTGAGAGGCGTAAGAAATCTGCCAGTTCTGGCAGTGGCGGCAATGCAGGTTGCATCCCCAGGTACCCACGGAGAAGACCTTGGTGGCGGGATAGAAATGGTAAAGCGGCTTCTTTTCGATCGGGTCCGAAGCGGCCGATGTTATCTCCCCATATATCAGCGTACTCAGCACGCCGTCGACGTTCAACCTCGTCTTGCAGCATCCGTATTTGCCGGGGTTGATCTTGCAGCGCCACTGGCACACGTGGCACCTGACCACCCCGCCGCTCAGTTTTTCGTAGAGCGTGGCTTCGCTCAGCAATCCGACCTCCAGGTCGTTTGTTCCAACCGAGTTACTTTCGTCAACAAGGATACCATTTCTGCATACTGTGTCAAGGTAGCTCACTGTTAAGCGCACGTCCCACGCTGCTTGAGCTTCGCTCATGCAGCCCCAGGGTTATTAGGGAATGGCACGTCTCTTGCTATTTCATATGGTGCCGGGTCTTTTGAATCTGTCAGGGAGGGGACCACGGTGACGTGTATGAAGAGGATGAGAGGAGTCCACAAATGGTCGTTTTCAAAGTCTTACTCCGCCTGATTATCAGGGGGGGACAACAAATAGCCAGCCACAAGGTCAGCAGCGCCATCGTGGCCCTGCTCTTGATAGCGTTGGTCTTCGTCAGTACAGCCAAGTTCAGCCAGCCAGGAGCTGCCCAAGCATCGGTCGGTAGCGTCACGCAGCCCTCGGCCACGGCGAATTACTTCATGGGACAGCGGAATTTCGACTCCAGCCTAATATGGTCGAGCTTGAGCACCGACCTTATCAGCCAAGCGGAAGGCTCGGGCGCCACCCAGCAGGACCTCCAAGATCAGCTTGACCAGGCTAGAGAGCTTGGCCGCGGTCTCCAAGGAGTGTCCTACATAGGCGGGCATGCGCTACAAAACGGTGGCAGTATGCATTTCTACGTAGCCACGGTCAGCACCGGTGGCGTTTCATCAGAGGCGGACGAGATATTCTACGTGTTCACTCTGGACAAAGACGGCAAGATAGAGAAAATAGAATAAAGTTACTCGTAGTCCAGGATGCTGTTGGTCGGCGCTATCTGAATCCAGGTCTGGCCAGCGTTGAACAGGACTTCTGCCCCATCGCCGTTTTGGAAGCGGGTCGGCGACGTGAACGAATCCTTGCGCCAGGTGCCTTCAATGGCACGGCCGTCGAGGAAGAAGTAAGCCGGCCCATTTCCTACTGTCTCCATATCCATCCTTCCCGCGGTGTCTCCTGGGATTCGCCAGGCGGGCACTATCTGAACGATGACGTTCTTGGGATGGTATTGCACGCCCGTGAGGGCGTCGACGTGGGGAGCGCGGAGCACGTACCTTTGGTAAGAGTTATCTTGCTCGCGATAGACGTAGCCGACCCGGTACTTGTCGGGATGGGTCAAGGTTATGGTCGTAACCTGCGGCGTGGGTGAATCGTTCTTGAAGTTGAGCCCGCCAAGGTTGCCTCTTCCGACGTCCTTGAAGGAATCACGCAGGCGTTGCGGGTTGGTGTAGAGATTGTGTGGCGCAGCCCGCTCCCTCGTCCTCCAGAAGTAGCCTTGACCGTAGGTGTAGTCTATTCTCGCCAAACCCAGCGACTCGGCCGCGTTGTAGCCTTGCGGACTGGCCCCGGCCAGAACGTAGACGGCATTGTATTCGCTCGCCCAGTACATAAAGTAGTGCCGTCCGCTGCGCACCGGCCCCACCACTTCACTATCGGAGTTGCCGAAGATGGCCATTAGCCTGGTGATCGCGCCCTCTACCAGGGCCTCGTAGATCACGTCCGCGTTCGACAGCCCGCTCTGAGGTCGCGCGTCTGAGAGGTTATCAATCATTATCGCCAGCGGCTGGTGGTCCAGGGCATTAGTGAATGTTCCCGTGTAGCCCGGCGTGGGCGTGGACGTAGGTGTGGTCGTCGGGGTCTCCATCGGCGTGGTCGTTGGAGATGCTGTCGGAGTCGACGTCAACGGTTCCGGCGTCGCAGTTGGCGTGCTGGTTGCTTCCGGCGACGCGACGGTCCCGGCAGTACCTGCGTTACTCAAAAGGAAAGCCTCCACGACGATGGAGACGACGAGCACGAATGCCACCACGGAGAAGATGGCGATGCCTTTGGGATTCCGACTTATCATTGCGCTTCTCCGATCAGGGATTGATGACCTTCTAACGTTCAGCCGTGCGACGTTTCTTCAAGCCACAGACCGTCCAGCCAGAGGGACTCCATTTTACTACAGTTGGCACTATTGTCAAATGTCAAACGCCTGCTCGCTCCGGCAGGAAGGAGGCATTGCCTTTTAGGCAGTTGAGATGCTACAATCAAAAATAACAGTTTACCCAGGTGCAGAATTTGGTTGTACTCAGGTCCCCCCTCCCACAGATCGAGCTGGCCGACATCCTGCGCGGCCAGGGAGGCGACCCGGACAAGCTGAACTTGCGCGAGAGCGTCAGACTCTTGTACGAGGAGGTCGTCGACGAAGCCTCCAGCCTCGTGGAGCCCGCGGTGGCCTACGAGCTGTGTCCGGTTCGCGAGATAAGACATAGCCAGGTCGTGCTTGGTAACGGACAGGTTTTCCGCAGTCACCTTATCGCCAGCGTGCTGGGAGCGGCTAGCGAGATGGCGCTCGTCGTCTGCACGATTGGTGGGGGCTTGGAAAAACGGGTGTCGGAATACTTTGCCGAACAGCAGGCGCCCAAGGCGGTGATGCTAGATGCCGTGGGCATCGAGGCGGTGCACCAGGTGGCGGAAGAGGCCAGCCGGCACATCGAGTCTGAGGCGGCCGAACGCGGCCTCAAAGCCAGCATACCCTTGAACCCAGGCATTAGCTCCTTCTGCTCGCTGGAGGAACAGAAGGTGGTTTTCAAGGTGGTTGCGGCGCAGAAAATAGGCGTCAAGCTCAGCCCTGCGTCGGTGATGGTGCCGTTGAAATCGACCTCGATGATAATCGGCCTTGGAGAAAACGTTCGAACACGCGACGCCGGCACCCAGTGTAGCTTCTGCTCCCTTCGAGAAACCTGCCGTCACCTGCGCCTAGCTTGAGGCCTGCGTAGAATGTGGATATCGCGTATCTCGATCTGTGGGAGTGGGGAAGTGGGCGCCACAACACCAGTTGTCGTAACGAAGGCCCATTCATGGTGAGACTCTACTGCAACCTGACGTCGCTGAAGACACGCGCCACCTGTGGTGGCCTTTCGTCTGCACCGCCGTTTTCCGATGACGCCTCGGTTTACCAATCGCCAGATCTGACGCTGAACGTGTAGATTCACGGGATTCGATGGAAGGTGACGGACGAGACGGTTTCGCGAACCTTGGCCGATTTCGCGGCTCAAGGGAACTTCACTGTCTCGATTGATCTCCCACGGCAGCCGCATTAGGGGAGTTCAATTGACAGGAGCTACGCGGTCAGGCACAAGGCGAGAACGGTACGACAAGCCCCCGCGCTACATTTCGAGGCTTCGGCAGGCCGAAGCCCTCTTTGGCAGATAGCCAAATGCCGACGAAAATCGCTCTAGTGGAAAGCGTCTCCGCCATCCACGTTGATGGTCTGGCCGGTGATGAAATTGCTGTCGTCGGAGGCCAGGAATGCGACGGTGCCGACCAGATCTTGCGGCCTTTCGCTCCGCGCCAGGCAGCGGCGGACGGCGTAAGTGCCCAACACGCCGGAGTCGTAGTTCTGGAGCACCCCTTCGCTCTCGGTTAGGCCAGGGCTTATGGCGTTAACGTTTATGTTGTACTCGCCGAGGTCCTTGGCCAGCGCCCTGGTCAGGCCCACCACGGCACCTTTTGACGTGACGTAGTGCACCATGTTCTTCGACCCGTGCCAGAAGGTAGACGACGAGATGTTTACAATCTTGCCCTTGCCCTGTGCCTTCATGTGCGGGAAGACCGCCTTGCAGCAGAGGAATATCCCTCTCACGTTCACGGCCATGGTCCGGTCCCACTCTTCGACCGTGGTCTCCCAGAACGGCTTCTTCGGCAGCAAGGCCACGAAGAGAGCGGCGTTGTTGACGAGGATGTCGATGCGGCCGTACAGCTCCACGGTTTGGGCAACCATGGCATTGACGCTGAACTCGTCGGAGACGTCGGTCCTGATAGCAACAACGTCGTGGCCCATGGCACGAAGCTCCTCTGCGGTCGCCATCGCTCGATCCTCGGCGATGTCGGCGATCACAATCCGCGCGCCCTCAGCCGCCAGCCGCTCGACATAGGCTCGTCCGATTCCCAGTCCGCCCCCGGTGACAATCGCGACTCGATCTTTCAGTTTCATAGGGCAGGATCCTCCAAACACTATTATGCTTCTTTATATCACTCACCATTTGTTCAGTCAAGCGCAGCTTTCGATTGTTTGTTCTGATGACTCCGAGGCGCTCTGTCGAACCGTATGCCACCTCGCCTTGGGCTGTGGAGGTTAAGGCGTGCCGCAATTATCCTTTCTCGAAGCTGGGCACAGTTGTTGACATGTCATTGTCGCACGTGTAATATTGGCTTTGCCCGCGCTGTGGGTGGCGTCGCGTATTCGAGTGTGGTTTTGGCCTTTCTGATGACTGCTTGGGCTCGGTCCTCTTCTCCCGACGGGTCTGACGTTCCGGGCGTTTGCTTCTGTCGCAAAGGCCGACTATCGTTATCCAGCTCGACAGCGAATCGGAATTGCCGTGGGATAATCGAAAGCGCCGTGCGATTGGGCTCGCGTGGAGCAGGTGATCCTCTCCGGTCGCGGGGCGTTTGCGAGCGGGGGAATTCGAGCGGGTGTTCAGCGAAGAAAGAGGTTCACGGTGAAGAAACTTCTATCCGGCAATGAAGCAATTGCCCTTGGTGCCTACGAGAGCGGAGTGAAAGTCGCCGCGGCGTATCCTGGTACCCCCAGCACGGAGATACTGGAGAACCTGGCGAAGTACGAGGGGGTTCAAGCGGAATGGGCTCCCAACGAGAAAGTGGCCACCGACGTGGCAATCGGCGCGGCCTACGCCGGCAAGCGCGCGCTGGCGGCGATGAAGCACGTGGGCTTGAACGTGGCCGCCGATTCGCTTTTCTACGTTGCCTACACCGGGATCGTGGGGGGGCTCGTGATCGTCACCGCGGACGATCCTGGAATGCACAGCTCTCAGAACGAGCAGGACAATCGCAACTACGCCAAGTTCGCCAAGATCCCCATGGTGGAGCCGTCCGATAGCGCCGAGTGTCGCGACTTCGTAGGATATGCCCTGGACATCAGCGAGCGATTCGACACACCGGTACTCTTACGAACGAGCACGAGGATCGCCCATTCCCAAACCCCGGTCGAGGTCGAGGAGAAAAAGGGGCCTATTGGCGACGACGAGGTTAAATCCTTCGTTCGCGATCACGCCAAGTATGTTATGGTGCCCGGCTTCGCCAAGCTGCGCCATCCGATCGTCGAAAAGCGATTGTCGGCACTGGCCGAATACGCCGAGGAGTTTGCCGGCAACCGAATCGAGTGGGGCAGTACCGACCTCGGCGTCGTTAGCGGGGGTATTGCCTATCAGTACGCTCGGGAGGTGTTCAGGGACGCTTCGTTCCTAAAGATCGGGATGAGTTATCCCCTCCCCGAAAAGAAGATCCGGGACTTCGCGGGGAGGGTCAAGCGGCTGGTCGTGGTAGAGGACCTGGATCCCTTCTGGGAGGAGCAGATCAGGCTCATGGGCATCCCGGTGGAGGGAAAGAAGTATTTCCCCATCGTGGGAGAGTTCAGCCCCGATGTGGTCCGGAAAGGTGCGATTGAGGCCGGCTTGATCGAGAAAGGGGAAGACCTGCCCACGGTGGAGGCTCCCGCTCTTCCCGGTCGCCCGCCCATTCTATGCGTGGGGTGCCGACATCGCGGGGTGTATTACATCCTGAAGAAGCTGAAGGTCGTGGTAAACGGCGATATCGGCTGCTACACTTTGTCGGTGGTCCCTCCTCTATCCGCCACGGACACGTGCGGGTGTATGGGTGCGAGCATCGGCGTCGCCCACGGCGTCGATAGGGCGGGCACACTCGAGAGGGCCGTCGCCACCATTGGCGATTCAACCTTCTTCCACTCCGGAATCGCTCCGCTCTTGAACGTGGCCTACAACAAAGGCACCAACATCACGGTCATACTCGACAATCGCATCACGGCCATGACCGGGCATCAGGAGAACCCCGGCACCGGCAGGACCCTGCAAGGAGAAGAAACCGTCGCCGTCGACATCGAGAAGATCGTGCGGGCGTGTGGCATCGAGAACGTTTGGACCGTGGATCCGTGGGACTTGAAGCAGGTGGAGGACTCGCTCAAGGCGGCCTTGGCCAGCGGAAAGGCGTCGGTGGTTATCGCCAAAGGCGGCTGCGTGCTCAACACGCGGGAGCGGCACGGGACACTGGTCGTCAACGCCGAAAGATGCAATGGGTGTGGGCTGTGCCTGCGTGTGGGATGTCCGGCCGTCATCAAGGTTGACGACAAAGTGATAATAGATGAGATGCAGTGCATCGGCTGTAAGTTGTGTATGCAACTCTGCGCCCGCAAGGCGATTCTGGCTTCGGCGTGAGGTGAACGAAGGTGTCAAAAGACTTGAACTTTCTGCTGGTCGGTGTGGGCGGACAGGGCATTATCCTCGCCAGCGATATCCTGGCCGACATCGGCCTGAAGCTCGGATACGACGTGAAGAAGTCGGAAGTGCATGGAATGTCCCAGAGGGGTGGAAGCGTCGAGAGCCACGTGCGCTGGGGCGCCAAGGTGTATTCGCCGTTATCCGCCGAGGGCGAGGTGGACTACCTCTTGTCGATGGAGATACTCGAAACGGGTCGCTGGGCCAGCTTCGTGCGACCAGGCAGCACGGTGATAGTCAATACCCAGCAAATAGCGCCGCTGGCCGTCAGCACCGGGCAGGCCGAGTATCCTGAAAAAGAAATCATCCTGAACGCCTTCGCGCCGCGAACGAGAAACGTGTACTTTGTAGACGGTTTTGGCCTGGGCAAGTCGCTGGGCAACGCGGCCGTCGCCGGGGTTATCTTGCTCGGTTACCTTGCTTCGCAGCTGGACGTCGACGAATCCGCCTGGTTGGAAGTGGTGGCGCAGAGGGTTCCGGCGAGATTCGTGGATCTGAATCGGCAAGCGTTCCAGGTGGGCCGAGAGCTGGGCAATTAGGAGGGTCCCGGTTCTCGGTAATGGCCTCGGGCTGTGAATGTGGTACCGCGCAGGGGCGCGCCCTCACCCTCGCCCTCTCCCAGAGGGAGAAGGGACGTTAGGCGACCCGGGCGGCGCTAACGTGGAGGCGGACGTCTCTGTCCGCCCGAGGGGCGGGGCGACGGGATATCACCTCTCCCTCCGGGAGAGGTCGGCCGAAGGCCGGGTGAGGGCGCGCCCAGTTGGCCTGCTGAGTCAGCTGGAACGGATTGCTAGCAGCCGGACCAAACGAACCCGCTGCTACGGCAACAGTTTCTCATAGAGTATTGGGGGAGGAACAAGTAATGTCTGCAAACGGTCCAATGTGGAACCCTGAGATCGAAACCCTATCTCGGGAGGAAATGAAGCGCCTCCAGCTTCAGCGCCTTCAAGAGGTCGTTCAGAGAGTGTACCATAAGGTGCCTTTCTACCAGCGCAAGTTCGACGAGAGAGGTATCAAGCCGGACGATATCAAGCATTTCGAGGACCTCTACAAGCTGCCCTTCACCAGCAAGCTGGATTTCCGGGAGAACTATCCCTTCGGTCTCTTCACGTTGTCGCCCGAAGACTGCTTTCGCCTTCAGGCATCCAGCGGCACCACCGGAAAGCCGGTCGTGGGCGGTTACACCAAGCACGACATGGACGTATGGGCCGAGGCCATGGCTCGCTGCCTTATCGGCGCGGGCATGACTTCAAAGGACATCTTGCAGAACTCCTTCGGATATGGCCTGTTTACCGGCGGCCTGGGACTGCACATAGGCGGCGAAACCATCGGGGCTACGGTGCTGCCTACCTCGGGCGGGTTCTCCAACCGTCAGGTTATGCTAATGGAGGACCTCGGATGTACCGCCCTGAGCTGCACCCCGTCCTACGCAATGGTTCTGGTGGAAGCAGCCGAAGATATGCACATTGACATAAAGAGTAGAATGAAGCTGCGACTGGGCGTATTCGGCGCCGAGCCCTGGACCGAGCAGATGCGGAACGAGCTGGAGCGCCGCTGGCATATCCAGGCGATCAACATCTATGGACTGACCGAGATCATCGGGCCGGGCGTCTCCTGCGAGTGCACTCACAAGAATGGAATGCACGTGCAGGAGGATCACTTCCTGGCCGAGATCATCGATCCCGTGACCGGCGAGCCGCTTGGCTACGGCCGGGAGGGCGAGCTGGTGTTCACCACGGTCACCAAGCAGGCGATGCCGGTGATTCGCTTCCGCACCCGCGACCGCTGCACCCTCTACGCCGACAAGTGCGCCTGCGGGCGCACCACGGTGCGTATGGGCCGCATCACCGGGCGCACGGACGATATGCTCATCATCCGCGGCGTGAACATATTCCCCTCTCAAATCGAGGGCGTGATAATGCAGAACAAAGAGCTCGAGCCTCAATACATCATCGTGGTGGATCGGCAGAAGGCCAGGCTCGACGAGCTTGAGGTGCGCGTGGAAGCGACCGAATCAGCCTGGGCTCAGGGCGAAGAAGTTTGCCAGACGTTGGGCAAGAGGGTCGCCGAAGGGGTGCAGCAGATAGTTGGCATTTCCATCGGGGTCAAGGTTGTTCCGCCCAAGAGCATAGTTAGGAGCGAAGGGAAGGCCAAGCGCGTCTACGACTACCGCGAGGTTTTCGAGCCCGGCCAGCCCAAGCCATAGAGCGGGGTGATAAGAATGGGAATGACCATCACCGAGAAGATTCTCGCGGCGCACGCCGACAGAGAAGTCGTGCGACCGGGAGAGATCATTAACGCCAGGGTAGATCTCCTGCTGTGCAACGAGCTATCATCCGGGCCGGCAATCGAGGAGTTTCGCAAGATCAGGGGCGCCGGCAGGGTCTTCGATCCTGAAAAGATCATCATGGTGCCCGACCACTTCATTCCCAACAAAGACATTGCCAGCGCTATCTTGACCAAGACGATGCGCGACTTCGCGCGCGAGCAGGGTGTGATCTACTACGAGGTTGGCCGGGCCGGAATCGAGCACGTGCTTCTTCCGGAGCTGGGACTGGTGGTGCCGGGTGACCTGGTGGTCGGCGCCGATTCCCATACCTGTACCTACGGGGCTTTGGGCGCCTTCGCGACCGGCGTCGGCAGCACCGATGCCGCCGCTACCATGGCCCTCGGCGAGGCCTGGCTGAAGGTCCCCTCGACCATCAAGGTCGTGTATCGTGGAACGCCGGGTCGATGGGTCGGGGGGAAGGACCTCATTCTGTACACGATTGGGAAGCTGGGAGTCGACGGCGCGCGCTATCAGGCTTTAGAGTTCACGGGAGACGCCGTCTGCAAGCTCACGATGGCCGATCGATTCTCGATGGCCAACATGGCCATCGAGGCGGGCGCCAAGAACGGCATCTTCGCCCCGGACGTCAAAACCGTCGCCTACGCCAGGGCAGCCAGCACCAGGCCTTTTCAGATCTACGAAAGCGACCCCGATGCCGAGTATTCTCAGGTATTGGACTTTGACGTGAACGCGATCGAGCCGCAGGTAGCCTTCCCTCATTTGCCGGAAAACTCGCGGCCGGTATCGCAGGTGGGCGAGGTGCCGATCGATCAGGTGGTCATCGGCTCGTGCACCAACGGCCGTCTGGAAGATCTTAGGATTGCCGCCGGCATCCTCAAAGGTCGCCGCGTGCATCCCAGCCTTCGAGCCATTGTGATTCCCGGCAGCCAGAAGGTGTATGTCGAGGCGTTACGGGAAGGACTCATCGAGTCCTTCGTCGAAGCGGGTTGCGCCGTGAGCACGCCCACCTGCGGTCCGTGCCTGGGAGGGCACGTGGGCGTGCTGGCCGAGGGAGAGCGGTGCGTGGCGACGACCAATCGCAACTTCGTGGGGCGTATGGGCCATCCCAGGAGCGAGGTCTACCTCGCCGGGCCGGCGGTCGCCGCGTCCTCTGCCGTAGCCGGCAGAGTAGCGGGGCCGGATGATATTTGATCGATCAGGGAAAAGGAGACTAGGCCAAGTGCAAATAAATTACTGGGACAAAGATGTCGAGACCGCGGGGCGTGAGCAGATCCAGGCGCATCAACTCTCGAAGGTTCGGACCCTCCTGGAGCGCGTGCTCGAGTCGAACGCGTTCTATCGACGCCGGCTAACGGAAGCAGGACTGAGCGGCTCAGCCGAGATTCGCACCTTGGAAGACTTCGCGCGTTTGCCTTTTCTCAAGAAGAACGAATTGGTCGCCGATCAGACGGAAAACCCTCCGTTTGGCACGAATCTTACCTTCCCTTTAGAGAAGTATATCAAGTACCATCAAACCTCCGGCACGACCGGCAGGCCCTATCGCTGTTTGGATTCCGAAGAGGACTGGCGCTGGTGGATGAACTGCTGGGCCTTCGTCCATACGGGCGTTGGGGTAACCTACTCGGATCGGCTCTACTTCGCCTTCTCCTTTGGCCCGTTCGTTGGATTCTGGTCGTCCTGGGATGGCGCCCGTTCCGTTGGCGCGCTCGCTATTCCGGGTGGAGGTATGGGCTCTCTCCAGCGGCTCCAGACTATCGTAGACACTCAAGCTAATACGCTGGTTTGCACGCCAAGCTATGCGTTGCGCCTGGCGGAAGAGGCCCGACAAAGCGGGATGGATCCGGCCGCAACGCCCATCACCCGTTTGATCCATGCCGGCGAGCCGGGCGCCAGCATTCCTGCGACCAAGAAGCGAATCGAAACCGCCTGGGGTGCCAAGTGCTACGACCACCACGGGATGACTGAGGTGGGGGCGATGAGTTTCGAATGCGTGCTTCAACCAGGAGGAATCCACCTCCTTGAATCGGAGTACATATTCGAGGTGGTCGATCCCGCCACCAACAAACCGGCCGACGAGGGCGAATTGATCGTCACTAACCTGGGCCGGGTCGGCATGCCGGTGATTCGGTATCGCACCGGCGATAGGGTGAGGATTACCAGGGAGCGGTGCGAATGCGGCAGAACGTTCGCCAGGCTCCAGGGCGGGATAATCGGGCGGGTGGACGATATGATGATCGTGCGAGGGATCAACGTATTCCCCACTTCGGTAGAGGCCATTGTTCGTGAGTTCCAGGCTGTCGACGAGTTCTTCGTGGAGGTATTCCGCCGGCGCGAGATGGACGAGATGGAGGTGAGAATCGAGGTATCGTGCGGTGATGCCGAGGAATGCGCCGCCGCCTTGACCTCCGAGCTCTCGAAGCGCCTGGCCTTCCGTCCCATCGTGACGGTTGTTGAGTCTAACACGCTCCCCCGCTTCGAGATGAAGGCGAGGCGATTCGTAGACCGCCGTAAGTTCGAGTAGTTTGTCAGGAGCCTGATCGTGGAAAAGATGAGAGGACGCGCCTGGAAGTATGGCAAGAACGTGGATACCGATGCGATCATAGCTGCTCGCTACTGCACCTCCACCGATCCCAACGAGCTGGCCAAGCACTGTATGGAGGATCTAGATCCGGGGTTCGTCGCGAAGAAGGCGGTGGGCGACATAATCGTGGCCGACAGCAACTTCGGATGTGGCAGCTCCCGAGAGGTCGCTCCTCTATGCATCAAGGCGGCGGGCGTCGCGGCGGTGGTGGCAGCCAATTTCGCTCGTATTTTCTATCGCAACGCCATCAACATCGGTCTCCCCATCCTCGAATCGCCGGATGCCTGCGAGGGAATTTCCGATGGGGATGAGGTAGAAATCGATCTTGATGCGGGCACAATCCGCAATTTGACCCGAGGTGACGAGTTTCGATCCGCCCCATTCCCACCCTTTATGCAGCACATAATCGCGCGGGGTGGCCTGATGGGCTACGTGGAGGACAGGCTGGCAGCGCAGAGCTAGGCCTTGCTGGCTATCAATCATTGGCTTGGCAGAAATATTGCTATGTGGCAGTTTCTCCGAGGTCGCCCCTCACCCCGGCCCTCTCCCTGAAGGGGCTAGGGAGTTGGCTGCCGTCTCTTCCAGGCAGAGGAGCCAAAAGGGGTACGAGTCGGGCTTTGCAAACACCACCTGTCCCTCTCGCAGAGGGACTTTGGGCTCGCAGATACCCCGAATAGGCGAGCAAGTATGTACCTAATCCGTCGGACGCTATTGTCCATCCGGCCCTGCTGTTGTATAATGGTGGAGGGAAAGAAGCAATCGCTCTCATCGACGAGAGTCTGGCGTGTCTCTTACCGGTGTGATGGGTCCCCTTGCTCGTGAGGGATAGCGGGCTCTAGGCCCCATGATTGCCATGCGGTTGTCGGGAAAGCGAGAGCTATTATCAATTGCGTCGACGAGGCCCTTGGCTGAGAGAGCGCCTGCCCCAGAAGTGAGTGTTATTTCGGACTTGCTGGAAGACGTGAACGATAGCGGCGTCAAGCAAAGAAGCATCTCAGAGGCGGCGGGGTCTCATGCTACTGTCTTCCGATCCATGGGCGTCAGTGTCTCTCCCCCGAACCTAAAGAATACATCTGGTGCTGCAGCGACGAAGCTTTGTTCGTTTTTCGCTCGCGGACTGCGCCGACATCGATCCCCCAGCAGACTCCGCCGATCGAGGCTTTTGGAGTTACTTAGCGCTCTTCGCATCCTGTGTCCGGGTGAACGGTGTGAGATCGGATGTATCGGGTGGGTCGGTTCATGAGGGTTCACGTCAAGCTCACCGAGCCAATCTGGAGAACCATTGGGGCGAGGGACATCGAGGTCGAAATGCCGGGCGAACAAGCCACGGTCGGCGCTGTGCTGGGTAGCTTGGCAAAGGAACATCCGAAGTTCGCCGAGGAGATATATAGCGGAAGCGGCCTAGGGGATTACTATTACGGTCTGTTTCTCAACGATCGGGCCGTTAATTTGGGCCAGCGGGACGACGTGTTGGCCCGGGACGGAGACGAGGTTTTCATACTCTTGCCCATCGCGGGGGGATCTCTTGAAAAAGGGACTGTCTCCGGGCGAAACAAACCCTGAGAGAGGTCCGATCGTTTGGCAGCGGTGATCGATTTTCACGTACACCTGTTTTCCCGGGGCGAGTACCGGCCATGGATTCGTGATTACGCCCAACGCTCGCTAGGTATGGATTTCGACCAGGCTATCGACCAGTTGATGACGCCGATCCGGATGCGCGATCTCTTGCGAGAACACGGAGTAGACCTGGGTATCGGCCTTGCCGAGCAGAATCCACTGGTGACGGGAACGTGTGATAACGACTACGTGGCGCGGTTCTGCCGTGAGTGCGGTGTCCTGATACCTTTCGCCAGCGTCAATCCGTATGTGACGGCTGACCCCGCTCTTGAGGTCGAAAGAGCGGTCCGTGAGCTCGGCTGCAAAGGGCTCAAGCTCTATCCGTCGTATCAGCATTACTATCCGAACGATGCCCAGGTTTACCCGGTATATGCCAGGTCGGAGAAGCTTGGTATCCCGGTGATGATTCACACCGGTTCGACCGTGTTTCGCGGCGCCAAGCTCCGGTATGCTGATCCGCTGTTTCTCGACGACGTGGCGGTTGATTTTCCAGATTTGAAGATTATCCAGGTGCACAGCGGTCGCGGCTTCTGGTATGATCGGGCGTTTTTCCTGTCACAACTGCATAAGAATATGTACATGGAGATCTCTGGGCTGCCACCACGCAATCTTCTGTCCTATTTCCCGGAATTCGAGAGGAACGCGGATAAGATTATCTTCGGCTCCGACTGGCCCAGCACGGCGGATATCAAGGGAAACATCGACGGCATCAAGGCGCTCCCGCTAACGGAACGCACTAAAGACAAGATTCTAGGCGAGAACGCGGCTGCTCTACTCGGACTTTAGAAACGAAAGCTATTCGCCCGACCAACGTTGCGGCTCAGCAACGGCCGCGTGGGCGTGACAATAGAAATCGACTCGGCGGCGACTACTAATATTAATTCTCAGGAGGTTGTCTAGTGAAGATCACACTAAGCGTCATCAAGGCGGACATAGGCGGGTACGTGGGTCACTCGAGTATGCACCCTGACATCATGAACGTTGGCCGGGAGTACATGGAGCGAGCGAAGAAGTCGGGGATGCTCATCGATGCCCACGTGACCAGGGTTGGTGACGATCTGCAGCTTATCATGACTCACCAACTCGGCGAGGACAGCGATAGGATCCATAAGCTGGCCTGGGATACCTTCGAGGCGGGCACCGCCGTCGCCAAGTCGCTGAAGTTGTACGGCGCCGGGCAGGACCTGCTATCCGACAGCTTTTCAGGCAACGTGAAGGGCATGGGCCCCGGCGTGGCCGAGATGGAAATCGAAGAGAGGAAATCCGAGCCCGTTCTCATCTACATGGCGGATAAGACTTCGGCCGGCGCCTGGAACATGCCGCTGTACAAGATGTTCTGCGATCCCTTCAACACCGCCGGCCTGGTCATCGCCGAGAACATGCACAATGGGTTCAAGTTCGAAGTTCACGACGTGATGAATCACAAGAAGGTGTACTTCAACACCCCCGAGGAAATCTACGATATGCTCGTGTTCATCGGGGCGCCCTCTCGGTACTGCGTCAAGTCCGTGTACTGCAAAGATACCGGGGAGATCGCCGCCTCGTCTTCCACTCAAAAGCTCTCGCTGATGGCCGGCCGCTACGTGGGCAAAGACGATCCGGTGTGCATCGTGCGCTGCCAGGGCTCCTTCCCGGCGGTGGGCGAGGTCCTCGAGCCATTTGCTTTCCCGCAGATCGTGGAAGGATGGATGCGCGGCTCGCACCACGGCCCGCTGATGCCGGTGAGCTTCTCCCAGTGCAACCCCAGCCGGTTCGACGGCCCACCGCGCGTGATATGCGCCGGGTTCCAGATTAGCGATGGCAAGCTGGTTGGCCCTCTGGATATGTTCGACGATCCCAGCTTTGACGATGCCAGAACTCTGGCCAATCAACTGGGCGAAGCGCTGCGACGACACGGTCCCTTCGAGCCACACCGGCTCCCTCTCGACGAGATGGAATACACCACGATGCCTCAAGTGATGAGGAAGCTCGAGGGCCGGTTCGAGGATCTGACGGACTAGATAGTCTGTGGTGATATCTGGCTGCCAGCCAGGGCTGGTAGGGGCGTTCAATCGAACGCACCTACCAGCCCCGATACATATCGAAAAACGTAATGCATTGGGGCCAGGAGACCGAGCGGCCGCATACTCGCGAAAACCGCCGTAGAACACGGAGGCTGCCCCGCTTGCCTCCGCGACCTCTGTTTCTTCGCGGTGAAGACGGCGCAGCCTCAGCACGTCTTCCACGTCTTCCCTCTTGACTATGAAGTTTGCCCGTAGTATCTTAGTACCGTAAATCTGCCAAAGGTGGCCTAGTTTAAGGTGGCCTAGAATCTGAGCAAAGTGTCGGGTCTATACCCTGCTTACATACGGCTAGAAAGCAAACGGTGCGTGGTTGTGGGAGGCGGTCCTGTAGCCGAGCGCAAAGCGCGATCCCTCTTGGACTGCCGAGCAGAAGTCACAGTGATCAGCCCCGTGTTTTGTGCTGGGCTTCGGCAGCTGGCGGATGAGGACAAGGTCGAGGCCATATGGCGGGAGTACCGTCAAGGTGACCTGTCTGGAGCTTTTCTCGTGATTGCCGCAACTGACTGCGAGGAAGTCAACGCCGCCGTGGCCGCGGAAGCGGAGGGCTGCGCCGCGCTAACCTGCGTCGTGGACTACCCGGAGAAAGGCAATCTGCTCGTTCCGTCCGTGATTCGTCGCGGCGACTTGTCGGTGACCGTATCCACTGCCGGTCGCTGCCCGGCACTGGCCAAGAAACTACGCACGCACATAGAGTCTTCCCTGATTCCCGAGTATGCCCGATTGCTGGACCTGGTGGCATGCGTGCGGGATGATGCCAAGCACAAGGGTGTGCGCATCGACGCGGCTCTCTGGCAGGATTTGCTGAGTTCGGATATCATCGACTTGGTAAAACGTGGCATGGTAAGTCAGGCAAGAGAGCAGATACTCGCAATGGTGGCACTCAAGGGCAAAAAGCCCCGGCGAGAGGCGGCTCAAACTAAGGGGGGGCTCTAGAAACAGTGCAGATCCTGGTGGTTGGGCTTAACCACAAAGCAGCTCCCGTCGAGGTCCGAGAGCGGTTGGCTTTTGGTCAAAATGAGCTGGTCGGGGCGTTGGGTGCGCTCTCAGAATATCTTGGCGAGGGCGTGATCCTGTCCACCTGCAATCGCACGGAGATTTACGGCGTTGCCGGCATCACCTCGTGCGGCGATCAGGATATCAAGCGCTTTCTGTCCGTCTACCACGACATTCCTCTGGCGGAATTTGACTCCTTCCTCTACGTGTACTCTAACGAAGATGCCGTGAAGCACCTCTTCGGCGTTGCCTCGGGCATGGATTCGATGGTCCTGGGAGAGCCGCAGATACTGGGACAGGTGAGGGATGCCTTCGAGTTCTCTGAGTCGAACAAATGTACCGGAAGGGTGCTATCGGCGCTGTTCAGACAGGCAATAGCGGTAGGCAAGAAGGCCAGGACCGAAACCGACATCAGCAGGAACGCCGCTTCAGTTAGCTATGCCGCGGTGGAATTGGCCAGGAAGATCTTTGGCGATCTGAAGCGGTGCTCGGTCTTGATAGTGGGCGCCGGCGAGATGGGCAAGCTAACGGCTAAAACGCTGTTGGACAACGAGGCGGGTTCCCTGATGGTGACCAATCGTACCTTCTCCCGTGCTCAAGAACTGGCCGCCCGCTTTGGGGGGAAGGCGGTTGAGTTCGAGCGCCTTCACGAGGCTCTCACCCTGTCAGATATCGTCATCAGCTCGACCGGCGCTTCCCAGTACATTATCACTACGGACGATGTGAAGCACGCGCTGCAGCAGCGGCGTAATCGGCCCATGTTTCTGATCGACATCGCCGTTCCCCGCGATATTGACCCGCAGGTTGACAGGCTAGAAAACGCCTATCTCTACAACATCGACGATCTTCAGGCGGTGCGGGAGGCCAATTTGCGAGAGCGCGAAAAGGAGGCCAAGAAGGTCGAGGCCATCGTCGAGGCCGAAGTGACGAAGTTCCTGAGTTGGTGGCGCACGCTGGACGTGACACCCACGATCGCGGCATTATGCAATAAGCTGGAATACATACGCCAGGCCGAGATGGCCAAGGCACTTCCCAAACTTGGCGAGCTATCGGACCGTGACCGCGAGAAGATCAACGCCCTTACCGTTGCCATCGTCAACAAGATTCTCCACACTCCAATTACCCGCCTCAAGAATAGCGGCGACGAACGTGATTGCCGCGATTATGCCCACGCCGTTAGGGAGCTTTTCGACCTGGTCGACAAGGCCTAGAGTAGCTTGCTTATCTCCTTATTTGACAATTATTTCTCAATACTATATCTTATCGCCGAGAGGTCGGTGTGGATCTCTCTGACGTGCCGCCAGGCTGGGGGCAACCTTCGAGATTCCCCTTTGGGAGCGGGGTTGGGGTGATTGTCCCTCGTATCGTTCCTGGCCACGTGCTGCAGCGGGTTGCGGTTGGGTATGCCGAATCAGATGCTCGGCAGGGGTGAGCCATCCATCGGTTCAAATGCCGTTTCACTAGAGATCCACACCGACCTCTGTGGGTGACGACGCAAATCCTGGTCAACGCTAGCGAGGGAGAGTGACACAATTGAGCGAATCTGCCAAGGCTTCGACTACCACTAGCAGTCAGACTGATCCCTTTGATGCGCTCTGGCGGTTCTTTAGCAGCACCAGACTTGCCTTGATTCTGATCCTGGTTATCGCTTTCACCTCTTTCCTCGGCTCCTTGGCTCCCCAGGCGCCTGAAAGGGCGATGGCCGATGCGGTCTCGTACGCCCGCTGGGTAGACACCATCCGACCGAAGTACGGGCCGTTGACGGACTTGTTCAGCGCCGTGGGTCTGTTCAACGTCTACAGCGTCTTCTGGTTCAAGATACTCCTGGTGGGACTGGTGTTCAACACCGTCATCTGCACCGTCAATCGTCTACCATCGCTTTTGCAGTCGATCCGTACCCCGAAGATAAAGATGGACGAAGCTATGTTCAAGAACGCCAAGTATCGGGCGAGCTTCAAGCCGAAAAGCGCGGGTGGCAAGAGCAGCGGCGGCACGATGGAGTCACTGGTCCAGGTGTTGTCGAAGAGGCATTACAAGGTCTCTGTCGAAGAAGAGGGTGATAACAAGTACCTCTTCGCCGACCGCTACTCTGTTTTTAAGCTGGGAACACTCGTAACGCATACCAGCATCGTGGTGCTGCTTGTCGGTACCGTGATGGGCGGCATGTTCGGATTCGTCGACGATGGAGTGGTAATACCGGAAGGGAAGGCCTACAAGGTCGGGTTTGGCGAGAGCTTCTCCGTGCGCGCCGACAAGTTTGCAGCCGATTACTATGAGGATGGCCGGCCCAAGGATTATTATAGTGATCTTACCGTGATTGACGGTGGCAAAGAAGTGGTCAAGCAACGCATCCGCGTCAATGAGCCACTCGAATATAAAGGCGTGCGCTTCCACCAGTCTTTCTACGGTCCGGTGGCTGCGCTGGACGTGAAGGCCGACGGCGGTTCCGTGGTGTATTCCGATGATCTGGCGCTGTCGAATTCGTCCGAGACTTCTTCGGTCGGCTTCACGCCCCTGCCGGGGACCGACCTCTTCCTAGTTGCCAGTCTGTCTGGGGGTGGGTCGAACCAGCTGGGCGTTCAACTCTATCGCGGAGATTCTCCCATTGCCAGAGGGGCGATAAGTCCGGGCCAAAGTCAAAATGTGGGCGGCTACGATGTGTCATTTAAGGGGGTGAAGCAGTTCACCGGGTTGCGAGTGGTAAAGGATCCGGGCGTGCCGATAGTGTGGCTGGCGAGCGCGATGCTGGTCCTCGGGGTGTGTCTCACGCTCTACTTCCCACGGCGGCGCATCTGGGCACGAGTGAATTCCCGGGAGGCCGTTCTGTCAGGAACTGCCGATCGGATGGTGAACCTGCAGGAAGAGCTCAACCGACTGGTTGAGGAAGTTCGCGCTCAGGAGCCGCAGGTTGTTGAGGCAAATCGAAAGAGAGGTGGCTAGAAGTGCCTTTAGGTGGGATTTCGCTCCTGTTCGTTAAGAGCTCACTGGTAGTCTTGGCTGTGGCCGTGGTCTTGTACCTCTGGTATACCTTCGGAAAGAACGAGGACATAGGTAAGTCCGGTACTATCGTATCCTGGCTGGCAGTGGTCTTTCTGACTATAGCCTTGGTTTTCCGGACCATCGCTTCCGGCCATGGGCCTTTCGCCAATATGTACGAGTACACGGTAAGCTTCACCTGGGGAATCGGGCTCTGCTACCTCGTCCTGGAGCGCCAATTGAAGTCTCGGTCCCTCGGCACCTTCGTCATCCCGATCGCGGTGCTGCTCTTGTTGTACGGGGTTACCTTGCCGTCCGACATAGAGCCACTGGTGCCTGCCCTGCAGAACAATCTGCTCTTGACGGTGCACGTGTCGGTGGCCATATTCGCCTACGGCATGTTCGCGGTGGGCTTTGGGGCCGCAATTATGTATCTTGTCCAGTCTGGCTCATCGCCGGTGTCCTGGATGCCGAGCGCCGATGCCCTGGATGACATAAGCTACAAGTCGGTGATCATTGGCGTGCCGCTCTTTGCGCTGGTTATCATCCTGGGCGCCTTCTGGGGCAACGTGGCCTGGGGACGCTACTGGGGGTGGGACCCGAAGGAGACGGCTTCTCTGGTCACCTGGTTGATCTATCTGGCCTACCTGCACGCCAGAGCGGTGGCAGGTTGGAGGGGCCAGCGCGCGGCGGTTCTGCTGGTAATCGGCTTCTTCGCCACGCTGTTCACCTTCTTCGGCGTGAACCTGTTCCTCAGTGGGCTGCACAGCTACGCCGGCTGATGAAAACCGAGGGGCGTTCGATTGAACGCCCCTCAGCCTACCCCATTACAATGTTCACCAGTCTCCCCGGCACGTAGATCACGTTCGAGATCTCACCGTCCCTGACGTACTGGCGTATTCGCTCGCGGGTGGCGGCCAGCTGCGTGATCTCTCCCTCGGACATCGACACCGGGACCGCCATTTTATCGCGAACCTTTCCGTTTACCTGGATCACCAGGGTGAACGTCTCGTCGGCCGCGTGCGCGGCTTCCCATGTGGGCCAGGATTGGTTGTGGACGCTGTAAGGCATTTCCAGCCGGGACCAGAGCTCTTCGGCAAGATGCGGCGCGGTAGGCGCTAGCATCAGGAGCAGGGTGGTGATAGCTTCCCGCCACGACCTGGTGTGAACAACCGCCGTTTTTTCGGCTTCGGTTAGATAGTTGGTCAGCTCCATGAGCTTGGCCAGCATGGTGTTGTAGCGAAACTTCTCCATGTCGTCGGTCACGTCCCGGATGGTCTTGTGCACCCTGCGCAGCAGCTCACGCTCGGCATCTTTCACTGTCGGATTTGCCACGTCGACAACCACGGTTGAGAGGGGCTGCTCGCCGCCGCTCTGGTCGGCCGCCTTCTTCCCTTTGCCCACCGCTTTGCGCCGTTCCACCTCGCTGTTTGCCAGGGCCCAGACCCGGTTAAGGAACCTGGTCACGCCCCCGATGCCCGAGTCGCTCCATTCGCCTCCCTGATCCCAGGGCCCCAGGAACATCAGGTAGGCCCTGACGGCATCAGCCCCTATCGTTTTGACCAACGGGTCGGGCGCGATGACGTTGCCCTTGGACTTGGACATCTTTTTGCTCTCTACGATTATGAGACCCTGGTTGAAGAGGCGCGTGAACGGCTCGCCAAATTCGATCAAGCCCATGTCGCGCAAGGCTTTGGTGAAGAACCGTGCATACAGCAGGTGCATCACGGCGTGCTCTACACCGCCAATGTACTGATCCACGGGAAGCCAGTATTTCACTTTGGCCGGGTCGAAAGGCCCTTCGTTATACCTGGGACTGGCATAACGGAGGAAGTACCACGACGAACATATGAACGTATCCATAGTGTCGGTCTCGCGTTTGGCCGGCCCTCCACATTGGGGGCAAGTGGTATTCACGAATCCTTCGTTGTACTTCAGCGGGGACTCGCCGGTGGGCCTGAACTCGGCGTCCTCCGGCAGCAGCACAGGGAGGTCCTCCTCTGGGACCGGCACGATCCCGCACCGGTCGCAGTAGATGATGGGAATCGGCGCTCCCCAATACCGCTGCCGTGAGATCAACCAGTCGCGGAGCCTGTAGTTCACCTTTCGTCGACCGTAAACTCTTTCCTCGATAAAGTCCGATATTTTCTCTTTGCCAGTGTCGGAAGGTAAGCCGTCGAATGAACCCGAGTTCACCATAGCGCCCACGTCCACGTAGGCTTCCGGGAGCTCTTCCCCCTGCCATCCCGGCGGGGCGATGACTACCCTGATGGGCAGGCCGAACTTCCTGGCGAACTCGAAATCCCGCTGGTCGTGGCCGGGCACGCCCATCACCGCGCCGGTGCCGTAGGTAACCAGGACGTAGTCGGCTATCCAGATCGGAACTCGCTCGCCGTTGAGAGGATTGACGGCGTACGACCCTATGAAGACGCCCGTCTTGTCTTTGTCGGTCGCCAACCTCTCGATTTCGGTCTGGTGTCGGGCCTGATCGACGTATTGTGCCACTGCCTCGCGATGCTCGGGCGTGGTCAGTTTCTCGACCAGCGGGTGCTCGGGAGCGAGCACCATAAACGTTACCCCGTAGATAGTATCCGGGCGGGTGGTGAAGACCGGTATCTCGTCTCCGGTCTCGGACTTGAACATTATCTCCACGCCGGTGCTCCGGCCGATCCAGTTGTTCTGCATCGCGACGACGCGCTCAGGCCACTGAATGGTGCTGTGATCGAGAAGCTCGTCGGCATAGGCCGTTATCTTCAGAAACCACTGCTCCAGGTCTCGCCGGATAACCAACGCGCCGCAGCGCTCGCATCGGCCCTCTACCACCTGCTCGTTGGCCAGCACTGTGGCGCAGGAGGGGCACCAGTTGGCCGGCGCCTTGGCGCGATAGGCAAGGCCGTGCCTGTAGAACTGGAGGAAGAACCATTCCGTCCACCTGTAGTATTCGGGCAGGCAGGTGGCGATCTCGCGGCTCCAATCGTACATTGCGCCAATCGATTTCAGCTGCCGCTCCATATTCTCGATGTTGCGCATGGTCCAGGTGTAGGGATGGATCCCTTTCTTAATGGCGGCGTTCTCGGCGGGAAGCCCGAAAGCGTCGAAACCAATCGGTTCCATCACGTTGTAGCCACGCATGCGCTTGTAGCGGGCGTGAGAGTCGGCGGGCGCGAAGTGGTACCAATGGCCTATATGGATGTCCCCCGAGGTGTAGGGGAACATGTTCAGCGCGTACCACTTGGGCTTGTCTGTTCGCTCGGTGGTATCGTAGAGTTTGTCCTCTGCCCATTTGGCTTGCCATTTCTGTTCGATGAGAGGCGCATTGTACTTATTGTCCAACGTTCACATGCTCCTTTCGACAAGAAGTGGAGTCAATTTTCCGCCCGGTCCGTTTTCGCCCATGAAAAAACCCTTCGTCACCACAATCAGGGACGAAAGGTTTCTCCGCGGTACCACCCTGTTTGAATTGGTGGACCTGAGGGGACTCGAACCCCTGACCTCGACACTGCCAGTGTCGCGCGCTCCCAGTTGCGCCACAGGCCCACGTCATCCGCTCAAGCACTATAACGGGTGCATCTCCGGCAGCAGCTATTGAGCGAGCCCTCTCGCCGTTCACCACCGCTGCTCCCAGGCGAGTTCGACCTGTTCCGCCGGCTTCCGGTTGGCTTGTTGCGGACCAACCGTCGGCGAATCTTGCCACGCTCTCACCGGTACGTGACTCTCTGCTGCGATCAGGTCTACTACTCCTGTTCAACGCATCGCGATGGTATTTTAGCAAAATCGCCAAGATAATGCAACCATTTTTGCGCCCGGCCAGTACGAGATTTACTTGCCCGCCGGGTGGCGAGTATAATTGTCTTATTGATGGGGAATAATTGTCTTATAGATAGGGGGGTTGAAGGTGCCGCATCTTTTTGATCCCATCACGTTGAGGGGACTAACGCTCAAGAACCGAATCATGATGTCTCCAATGTGCCAGTACTCCGCCGGAAAGGACGCCGCGCCGAACGACTGGCACCTTGTGCACTACCCCACCCGGGCTGTAGGCGGAGCCGGGTTGATCATGGTCGAGGCCACAGCGGTGGAAAGCCGGGGTCGCCTCAGCCAAGGGGACCTGGGGATCTACGAGGAGCGGCACATTGAGCCTTTCTCCCGGATAGTGGACCTGTGTCACAAGAACGGGTCTAAGATCGGCATCCAGCTGGCTCACGCCGGCAGAAAAGCCTGGTCCGACGATAAGGGTTTCGGGCCGGAGGAGCCGGTGGCTCCCAGCGCCATACTCTTCGACGAGGGATGGAAGGCTCCTCACGCCCTGACGGTGGACGAGATTCGCCGGGTAGTAGCCAATTTCCAAAGCGCCGCTCGCCGCGCTTTGCAGGCGGGTTTCGACGCTATCGAGCTTCACGCCGCCCACGGTTATCTCATCAACGAGTTCCTTTCTCCTCTCTCCAACTATAGGCAGGACGAATACGGTGGCTCCCGGCAAGGTCGGGTTCTCTTTCTCAATCAGATACTCGATTCTGTGAGGAAGGTCTGGCCCGATGCCTCCCCCCTCTTCGTTCGGCTGTCGGCTTCGGATTACCTCCCCGGGGGCATAGACGTCGAGGAGACGGTCGAGATAGCCAGGATCCTCAAGGGACACGGCGTCGACCTGATTGATTGCAGCTCGGGGGGAGTGGTCCCGGCTCCCATCTCGGCCGGGCCGGGTTATCAGGTGCCCTTCGCTTACAAGATCAAGCACGAGGCCAAGATGCCGACCGCCGCGGTTGGCATCATCACGACTGCGGAGCTGGCGGAGGAGATCATCCGCAACGAGCGGGCTGATCTGGTGGTATTGGGACGCGAGCTGCTTCGCCACCCCTACTGGCCGCTCGACGCCGCCGCACAACTGAAGAAGGAAGTCGAGTGGCCCGTGCAGTACATACGGGCCAAGAGGTAGCCCGTTCGCTCCTGCCTTCGTTGACAAACCGCCATTCATGCCTTATCCTATCGCCTTGAAGGGTGACGGAACGGACGCTAGGAGTCGAACGTGTTATTTCTCTGGCTGGTGGCTGGGTTGATCGTTGGAGCGGGTATCGACCTGATGGCTTTCCGTCTCCCTCGCCGCGAGCCTTTGTTGTCAATGCCAACGCGTTGTGGAAACTGCGGCGCCGCGCTCGGTTCACTTGAGCTAGTGCCATTGCTGGGTTACCTCATTACTCGTGGAAAGTGTAGAGTTTGCGGCGCGCAGCCTATCCTAAAATCGGTCTTGATCGAGCTGGTCACCATGGCCGTGTTTGGCGCCCTGTTCCTGAGGTTCGGGCTCTCCTGGGTGTTGGTGATTTACTCCCTTTACGCCGCCATCCTGGTGCTGGTGTTCGTCATAGACCTCGAGCATCGCCTCATACTCAACGTCGTAACGTATCCCAGCATAATTGTGGCGCTGGCGCTGTCATTCGTCACCCCGGGCCTCAACGGTTTCTCGGGACTGCTGGGGGGTCTTTTCTACGGCGGTCTATTCCTGGCGCTTTATGTGGCCAGTGTGCTAATCTACAAGCGGGACGATGCCCTGGGCCAGGGAGACGTGAAACTGGCTCTGTTCATCGGCCTGATTACCGGCATGCCGGGGGCGCTAACGGCGGCCTTGTTGGGAACGGCGCTGGGCGCCCTGGCCGGTATCTGGGCGCTGATGGTGAAACGGGTTTCGAGCAAGTCGGCGATACCTTACGGAACCGCCTTATGCGCGGGAGCCCTGGTGGTTCTTATTTGGACTCGGTGAGTTGCCGGTGATTTGCCTGCGGCAATCGCGCGACAAGCCCCGTCCTCGGCAAGGAGATCTTATTGGCTGAGATAAACCGCGTCGAGCCTTTTCTCTCGGTAGCCATTTCCGCCTACAACGAGGAGGCGCGAATAGGGCCTTCGCTTCAGAAGATCGTTGACTACCTGGATGGCAGGGGCTACGCCTACGAAATTGTGGTGAATGACGATGGCTCAAGGGACAAGACACGGGAGGTGGTGCGGTCTATCAAGAGCCCGCGCCTAACTTTGCTATCTACACCCCACAATATGGGGAAAGGAGCGGGGATCAGGCGCGCTGTGCTTGCTTCTCAGGGAACCTATGTTTTGTTTACCGACGCCGACCTGTCCACCCCTATCGAAGAAGTGGATAGGGTGTTGGAAAAGATGGCCAGCGGATACGATATCGCCATTGGCTCGCGCATTCAGCCCGATGGCACGGACATGCGCGCTTCCCAGCCTCTGTACCGCCGTCTCCTGGGTAAGTTGTTTCATTCGCTCGTTGCGCTCTTGGTGGTCAAGGGGGTCGGCGATACCCAGTCGGGATTCAAATGCTTCCGCCGGGAGGTCGGCCACAAGCTCTTCCAGTCGTCGGTGCTCAACAGTATCATCTTCGATGTCGAAGTACTTTATCTGGCGCGCAGAAGCGGGTACTCTGTAGCGGAGGTTCCGGTGATGTGGACCAATGCTTCAGGCTCACGGATGCGAGTATCTAGCGGTCACGCGCTGCGCGTGCTGTGGGACCTCTGTCGTATCCCTCTGATTCACCGCGGAAAGGTAAACCCAAAGGCCAAAGAAGCCCTGGAAAGTAGTTGATGTTGATCCGGGAAACTGAAAGGGCTCGGCGTCTGTTGTCGGCGCTGGAAGAGCGGTTTGGCGCCGGGCGGGCGCTCGTCTTCCGTGCTCCGGGACGGGTGAATCTTCTGGGGGAGCACACGGATTACAACGAAGGGTTCGTTCTCCCTATAGCCATTGACCGATCGGTGCTGATTGCCGCGCGTCCCCGCTCTGACCGCATCGTAAACGTTCACTCCCTTAACCTCCGTCGCTCAGTATCGTTTGCCCTCGGCGACAAGCTGATTCAGGGACGGGACAAGTTCACAACCTTCGTTAGGGGAATCGCTGTATGCCTGGAATCGTTGGGACACCGGCTCAGCGGTATGGACGCGGTACTTGAGGGAAATGTACCCATTGGGGAGGGCCTAAGTTCCTCGGCTGCGCTGGAGATGGCCCTTGTGCTAAGCTTCGAGTCCGTCTCGCGGCTGGAAATCATACCCGGTGAGAAAGCGAGAATCGGGCAGCGAGTCGAGAATGAGTTCATCGGGGTACAGTCGGGCATCATGGATCAGCTGGTGTCACTCACCGCCTCGCGAGGTCACGCGGTTCTCATCGATTGCCGGGACCTTTCCTACAGGCTGGTTCCGATGGACACGGAGCGGGTTAAGATAGTGGTTTGCGATAGCGGTGTGAGACGCAGCCTGGCGCAGTCAGAATACAACCGGCGCCGCGAGCAGTGCCGGGAGGGCGTTGCCATCCTGGCAGGAATGAAGCCGCGCGTCACCGCGCTGCGAGATATCACCTCAGCTGATCTGGAGGCGCTAGGAGATAGTCTCCCGGAGTTGCTAAGGCGCCGGTGCCGGCACGTGGTGAGCGAAAACGAGCGTGTGCTTCAGGGGGTGCGGGCGCTGGAGATTGGCGATCGGAAATGCTTCGGGGAGCTTATGTGCCGGTCACACCAGAGCCTGCGCTACCGCTACGAGGTGAGCTGCTGGGAGCTGGACCGGTTGGTTGAAGCGGGAATGGGTGTTGAAGGATGCCTGGGATCCAGGATGACCGGGGCAGGATTCGGGGGCTGCACGGTAAGCCTGGTCGAGGTGGAAGTTCTAGACGACTTCGCCCGTCGAGTAGGAGAGACCTATCGCAAGTTTACCGGGCGGGAAGCTCGCATATGGGTTTGCGAGCCGGCCGAGGGAGCAGGAGCGATCCTCGACCTTGGAGATAGTTAGCGAAATGGCAGACCCGTTTGAAATGACTCTTCTCAAGGAAGGGGCGGAATGGCTTGGGTTGGAGTTGACGCCGGAGCAGTTGGCACAGTTCGCCACCTATGCCGCCGAATTGATCACCTGGAACAAGAAGTTCAACCTGACCGCCATAAGCGACCTCGAAGGAATTCAGACCAGGCATTTCCTCGATTCGCTGACCTGTTTCCTGGGGTTCCCTGCCGTAAGCCATCCGGAGCGAGAAAGACCGCTGTCTGGACTGCCTCCTCTCTGCGGCACGTCAGTCATTGACGTTGGCGCCGGGGCCGGGTTCCCGGGAATCCCACTGGCTTTGGCCCGCCCCGAAATGTCGGTGGTGCTGCTCGAATCCACCGGCAAAAAGACCGCCTTTCTCGACCACGTGGCGCGAACACTCGGCTTGCGCAGGGTAGGTGTGGTGAATGGTAGGGCGGAAGAGGTTGGGCAGCAGTCGAGCCACCGAGAACGCTACGACGTGGTGGTGTCCCGGGCGGTCGCGGAGCTCGCCGTGTTGTCGGAATACTGTCTGCCGTTTGCCAAGCTTGGAGGCAGGTTCATCGCGCCTAAGAAGGGGGATATCCAGACCGAGATCGATGCCTCACTCGGAGCTATGGGGATTCTGGGGGGAAGATTGCTGGAAGTGCGTCCCGTGGAGGTGCCCGGAATGCTCGACCGGCGCTGGCTGGTAGTAGTCGAGAAGGTCAGTCCCGCGCCTCGCGCTTTTCCTCGTCGAGCAGGCATTCCCGCAAAGAGGCCGCTGGGTAGGCTGGATTCGTAAATCTAACCTACGAAAACCCCTAGCAAGAAGCGAATGCCCCAGGCAAAGGCCATCGTGATGGGGAACGTGAGAATCCACGCCATCGCGATGTTGCCGGCAACTCCCCAGCGCACCGCAGAGAAGCGCCTCGACGCGCCCACGCCCATGATCGACGTGGAAATCACATGGGTAGTGCTGACCGGCGCCCCGAAATGGGTCGCTATCTGTATTATGGCAGCCGCCGAGGCCTCGGCCGCAAATCCGTTCACCGGCCTCAGGCTTACCAGGCGGACTCCCAGCGTTCTAATGATCTTCCAGCCGCCGACCGCGGTCCCGAGGGCCATCGCCGAAGCCGAGAGCACAATGACCCAGAGAGGAACCTCGAAGGAGCGAAGTAGTCCCACGCTGACCAGAGACATCGTTATTATTCCCATCGTCTTCTGGGCGTCGTTGGACCCATGGCTAAAAGCCATGAAGGCCGCCGAGGCGATCTGCAGGTGCCTGAAGTAGCCGTTCACCGACGAAGGTGTGAACTTCCTGAACGCCCACATCAACCCGATCATCGCCGCGAATCCGAACATAAGCCCAACGAGAGGGGAGATCATCAACGAGCCAAAGATGGTGGTGAGTCCGCCCAGGTTGAGAACGTTTAGGCCGGCTGTTTGTATAGAGGCGCCCACGATACCTGCAATCAAGGCGTGGGAGGAGCTGGTCGGTATCCCCAGATACCACGTTATCAAATTCCACGCAATGGCTCCGAGAAGGGCCGCCATCACCGTATACTGGGTGACCGCCGATGGCTCGACGATTCCTTTGCCTATGGTGCTGGCCACGGCGGTGCCCACCACCACGGCCCCGAGGAAGTTCAGGAAAGCCGACATCAAGATAGCCTGCGTGGGAGAGAGAACGCGAGTTGACACCGAGGTGGCGATCGCGTTGGCGGTGTCGTGGAAGCCGTTAATGAAATCAAATGCCAGGGCGAGAGCGATGATGAGGGCGAGCAACACCGGGTTAAGCATGCTTCATTACCATGCCTTGAAGCACATCGGCGACGTCTTCGCAGCGATCAGCCGCAGCCTCCAGTTGGCCGAAAATCTCCCTCCACCTGATCACGTCGATGGGGTCAGTAGGATTGGCGAACAGCTTCACCAGCGCAGCGCGATGGATGGCATCGGCACTGTTCTCAAGCCGGTTGATCTCGATGCACAGGCTAAGGATTTTCTTCATCTGGTCGCGGTGTCGCAGCAGCGGGATTGCGGCGTGGATTTCCTCGGCGCAACTAACAATTATCTTGGCGAATTCCTTGACGAATTCCGTCGGCTCGTCTATTCGATAAATGAGCATCACATCTGCCGCGGCTTCGATATGATCTACTACGTCGTCGATGGCGCTGGTCAGACGGTGCATATCCTCGCGATCGAAAGGCGTGACGAAAGTGCTGTTGAGTTTGGCGATAATGTCGTGAGTTATGGTATCGCCCTGGTGCTCCCGCTCTGTGATGCGTCCGACCTTTTTCTCCGCACCGGAATAATAGTTGACGAGGTCGTGGAGCAGATTGGCTGCCGCCAGCAGGTTGCTCGAGGCTCGTTCGAATAGGTCAAAGAACGCTGGTTCGTGTGGCACTAGGCGCAGCCTGAACAAGAACCACCTCCATTTCTTTTCTTTGGGCACTGACTTGCGTTTGCCGGGGACCAGGCTATACAGGCTTACGGGCCGCCGGTCAGAATGTTGGCCCTCTAGATTGTATGCAGAAAGGCTGAGCGAGTCAAGGCAGTTTGTGGGGATGGTCGATGATTTTCTAACCGGCCGCATCCATCCGGGCAAGACGAATCTGCTGCGACAGTTGCTCGTCGGTTGGCTTCTGCCAGCGTCGGAAAAAGGAAGCGATGTAGAGATTCCAGGCGTCGCTCTGAACCGGGCATACCACCTCGGAAACGAGGGGTATTAGGCGCTCGAGATCGTATTTTGGAGCCACGGGTAGGGCCACCACGATCTCACGGGCTTTGCGCCTGGATGCCCACTCGACGGCGGCTAGAATCGGGAATCCGAGGCCGAGACCATCGTCGGCAAAGATGACGATCTTCCCGCGCGGGTCGGGCAGCCGTTCGTCACCACGCAGCCGCCGCATGCGGTGGACGGCCGCGTCCCAAACATCCCGGGCGATATGCCTGATCTGATCAGGCCCCAATCCCCAGTTGGCCGCCAGTCCATCGTTCACCACGATTGTGTCATCTAGGACAGCGCCAAAACTGGATTCGGGCCTCTGGGGTATGGGAAGGAGGGTGGGGATGACCAGGTCCAGGGAGGCGTGCAGCGCCTGTGCAATCGGTAGCGCCACTTCGACGCCGGGACCTGAAATCGCCAGCACCAGCCTCCCTCTTCGGCGGCGGTATTTCATCAACCTGCCGGCCAGCACCCCTCCGGCCTCATAGCGGTCATCGTAGACCGGCGCTTCCGCGAATTGAGGCGAGTAGCGAGGTCTCATTGCCAGTCTATTTGCCGGGTGGTTTATGGGTGAATCGAGTGTAGAGAGCGTAGGCTGTAAGCCCGAGAGCTCCGAACACGGCTACACCGGCCGAACTCGCTGCGAGTGGGTGGCGCTCTGCCTGAGCTCGCACGTTCAGCGCATCGCGGAACCGGGTTTCCAGCTCTGTGAGCAATCGGTCCGTATCGACTCTGATATCTTCTATCTCGCGTTCTATCTCTTCAGCCGACCTTGTGCCCATAAGATGTCCTCCGACAATGACTCCCTGGTCTTCTTCAACGGATGAGTCGTCAATTTGCTCTTCCCTATCAGGCCCACGATAGCTCCCACGATGATGAAGAACGCGGCCACGATAATTGAGGCGAGCCACCCCGGCATAACTAGCGCGAGCGCGAAGATAGCCGCCACCACGAGGCAAGTGACACCGATGAGGAGCAACACAGCGGCTGAGATCATGAGTACGGCCGACGCCAGGCTGTCTTTGACATCCTCTCGAATCTCTTCCTTAGCCAGGGCGACTTCTCTGTCGACAAGGCCAGAGATGTTGTTCACGAGGCGCCTGATCAAGTCGGCTGTGCTCATCTGAGACATTTCTGCCAGTCTCATTATCGCGTACTTCCCTTCCGACCTTATTAGAAGCATAGTGATTCATCGAGAAAGGACCTGCAATACCTGTGCCATATCTTCTTGCCCTGGCATGGTTCACCATTCGGGTAACATTCTGCTATCGTGCGCTTGAGACGCAGCATGCTGCGTCTCAACCAATATGGCAATCTCCATTCACGATGCGCTCGACGCTTGCGCAAAGTGTTACATTATCTCCCCGGTCTTGTGAACCATCCCTTGACCCTGGTGCTGTGGCACGAGTGTTGCAGGTAATACAACCTGTTTCAGAAGAACGTACCTGTTTTGGACGGAGGGGGTGAGAGAAATGGTGGACGATAACAGGTGGCGAGAACTTGAGCCTCTGCTTCGCAAGGAGTGGGAATCCAAGTACGGCTATGCCGGAATGGAATGGCCCGAAGTGAGGGAGGCTTATTACTTTGGATGGAACGCCGGGCAACGGCCAGAGCTTCGCCAGAGGCGATGGAAGGAAGTCGAAGGAGACCTGGCTTCCCACTGGTATAGACCTCAATTGGCCGATGAGCTATCGGCCTGGGATTATATCAGGGAGGCCGTCCGCGAAGGATTTGAGAAAGCAAAAAGAGAGATATGTAGCGATTGAGACACCCCCGTGTGTCGCACGGGGGTGTCCGTACTACGATGGAGCCTAGCTCGTTGTGCTACTCGTTTCCCGTGGAGCCCCTTTGGCTCGACGCCTCTCAACAACCGCGATTTCGTTGTTCAGGTCAACGACACCCGGCACCCACCAGGCATCGTCAGCGGCGGAGTGTTTGATTCGCTTGTTCGTTACCGTACCGCTGAGGGTTACGACCCCCGTGTCCACCGCAACGTTGATATCGGCGTCGTACGGGATCAATGGATCCGCGTCGATGGCGTCGTAAACCATCTCCTCCATTTCTTCGTCCGTAGGAAGTCCTGTCGCGACGTATTGAGGGGAATACGTTCCTCCCCAGCGTCGCAGACCGCCGAGCCCCCATGCGCCGGCACCCGCGTAGAAACCGGGTCCGGCAAGCCCAAGCGAAGGCGATGCCCCCGGATGCCAGGTCGGACCGCTGTAACCGCAAACGGGGCAATGGAAAGCGCCAAACGGAGTGGTGATTGTGGGAAGAGGCCCAGGACCAGGCTGCATCATTGGATTCATCATGCCAGGCTGCATCATTGGGCCCATCATGCCAGGCTGCATCATTGGGCCCATCATGCCAGGCTGCATCATTGGGCCCATCATGCCTGGCTGCATCATTGGGCCCATCATGCCTGGCTGCATCATTGGATTCATCATCCCCGGCATCATCGGGTTCATCATCCCCGGCTGCATCATTGGATTGCTCAGGCCCGGCATCGGCGGTTGGCCTTGAGGCATCATCCGTGGGTTATATCCGGTTGCCAATCTTCGATCCTCCTCAGGTTCTTTGATACTGGTTCGCTGAATTCTCGGTCCACGATCATCGCGGCGACGGCCACTAACCAGGCAAGTGCTGCCGCCTCGGGCACAGAATCACTACCCTGTCGGCCTCCTTTCTCTAACGCCTCTCGAAAGCGCCATGCTGTCGTTAGACCGTTCGCTATGGCCGGATGCAGACCTTGTTCCTAACGTCAATCACTCCGGGGACATCCCAGGCGTCATCCTCTGCAGCGCGCTTCTCCACGATACTGGCGGCGGTACCCGTGAGCGTAACCAGACCGTTTTCGACCTCAACTTGCACCTTTCCGGCGTCTACCCACGTATCCCAGAAGAGGGAGTCCTCGATATCTCGCTTGATCTCCGCGTCGTCTCTTGTTCCCGGTATAGAGACCTGGTTGTAGTAGGGGCCGTAGTAATCGTAGTGGCGGTGTCCGGCGTGCCAGCGATTGTAGGGGCGATAGTGTTCGTATCTCGATGGTTGACGTGCCAAGGTGTTGTCCCCTCCGTGAGCAGGAGAGCCACGTGGCGAGATTGCTAATCCGCTTAATCGGACTGATTGGGGCCATCGCCCTAACAGTGGTTAGGGGCGATGGCCCATTGCTTATTGGCGCCTATAGCCCCGCTAGTTCTGAATCGCCTTGGACTCGATTATCGGCCCGCTTCGTTACTCAGTCTTGCGTTTGTCTGATGCCTGGGCGCCAGAACTGCTTGCTACGGGTGTCACACTACTTCGTCGTCGGCGTCTTCTTGCTTGTAGTCGGGGTCTGTCGGGTTGGTGCCGCACCCGTCGGTCGAGCCATCGGTCGCGCTTCTTTCACTTTTCGGCGCGAGACTATCTGAATGCTGTTGTTGACGTCCCACACGCCGGGAACCCACCAGGCATCGTCGCCGATGGCATGCTTGATGCGCTTGCTCGGCACGGTGCCGGTGAGGGTGACCACGCCACCGGTGACGTCCAGGGTGATGTCGCTGTCATAGGGAACAACCGGGTCCGCATCGATGGAATCGTAGATCATGTCGCGGATCTGATCGTCACTCGGCCAGCTCTCCGTGTAGAATCCCGGGCCGTAGCCTCCGGGGTACCCCCCGGGGTAGCCTCCAGGGTAGCCCCCTTGGAAGCCTCCGTACATTCCCGGGCCAAAGCCGTATCCCATGCCCGGTCCGAACTGACCGTAGGGAAAGCCGTAGCCCGGGCCGCCCCACATCGAGGGCGCGGAGTAGTTCATCCCTTGATTGAACATCGGGTTGAACATGTTAGAAACACCTCCTGAAGAAGTTATTCTTCGCCCTACGATTGCTGCAATCATCGTGCCAGCCGAATGCCTACCCAACACGCATAAGCCCTGGTCTGGCTGGTACAATACCTTGCGTGGCCTGCTTCCAGGTGCTATAATTTCGCGAAGCGTAGATTGGGGCTCTGGCTGTGGAGCCTCATCTATCGAATTATTAACCTTTCTGCTCCAGACATTAGGGGACGGGCACGCTGGCCCCGACGAGGTTCTGGGGCAATCCCGTGGAAAGGAGGTGTGCGAATGCGTGACTATGAGCTGGTGTACATCATCAGTCCCGAGATTAGTGCAGAGGATATCGAAAAGATCACTCAAAAGGTGGCCGGGCTAATCGAAGGCAATGGCGGCGAAGTGACCGAGACGCAGGCTTGGGGGCGAAAACGGCTCGCCTACCCCATCCAAGATTTTCGCGAGGGTTACTACGTAGCGCTGAAGTTGCGAATGAAGCCCGAGGCAACCCGCGAACTTGAACGAAGTCTGAAGCTGACCGAAGGGGTTATTCGTTACCTGCTAGTTACAGTTGGCGCGTGAGTTTGATAGCGAGCGATCATGGTTTGATGTGGTTAGAGGTGTTTACGAGGGCGGAAAGGAGTTTTTGTAGATGGCAGGGTTGAATAAGGTAATGGTCATCGGCAATGTGGGGCGGGAACCCGAGATGCGTTACACTCAGACCGGCGTTCCTGTGACTTCGTTCAGTGTGGCGTCCAGTCGGAGATGGACTACCCCGGAGGGCGAGCAACGAGAAGAAACCGAGTGGTTCAACGTGGTCACGTGGAACAAGCTCGCCGAGACCGCTAGCCGTTACGTGAGCAAGGGCAGCAAAGTCTACATCGAGGGACGCTTGCAGACCCGATCCTGGGAAGGCCAGGACGGTCAAAAGCGATACCGCACCGAAATCGTGGCCCAGACGATGATCCTGCTCGATAGCCGACCAAAGACTCCTGGAGCCGCCGAAGATGTCTATACTCCGGACGATATGGAGCCGGACGAGATACCATTCTAGGAGGATAATTTGGCAAACGAAGGTGGTGACAGGGGTCCAAGAAGAAGACCCCGGAGAGAATTCGGAAAGGGCAGATACACTCCGCGACGCAAGGTGTGCGCTTTCTGCGTCGACGGCATGGACAACATAGATTTCAAGGACGTGTCTCGATTGCGCCGGTTCGTCTCAGACCGTGGTAAGATCGAGCCGAGGCGTAAGACCGGAACTTGCGCCAAGCATCAGCGCAGCCTGACGATTGCGCTGAAGCGAGCCAGGCACATCGCTCTGCTCCCCTACACCGGAGAACACGTCCGGGCCATGGGTGCGCCGGCGGGCAGTTAGGGATACGGCCGGGGCAACGATGCTCGAAATGTTTCGCTGATGTCGCATCGATATGCGTTTATAGGTAAGATCACTGGACAATACCATTGGCAAGGGCGCAGGAGTTGTTCCTGTTGCCCTTGCTTGGCGTCTATAGGCGGTGAGAAGCTTTGGGAAAAAAGGGTATCAAGAAGACTGCTCCCCAACCGGTGCGTCTTAACAAGAGGCAGATCTCTCGCCATCAAAGAGAGCAAAGGCTAAATAGGGCCACTCTCGTCGGTGCCGCCATGGTGGCTGTACTTGTCGTGGCCGTGTTGGTTTTTGGCTATTGGAGGGAAGTTCTGGCTAAGCCGGGCGAGGCGATCGCCAGGGTGAACGGCAAGCCCATCAGCGCCCAGACTTATGGTAAGTTTCTGGGCTACACCGAATATAACTACGATTTGGCAATGTTCCAGGTCCAGAATTACATAAATCAGCTGCCGGAACCTCAAGGCGGTAGCAATGATTCCTTCGATTTCACTCGTCAGTACGCGCAGCAACAGCTGCAGCAGCTTCAGTTCCGCAGGGCCTCGGCTGACGCCGAAGTCCTGGACAACCTGGTCGACAACGAGCTTGTCCGCGCAGAAGCCGCTCGGCGTGGAATAACTGTGACGCCCGACGAGGCTAACCAGGCGTTGATGGCCCAGTTCAATCCCTCCAATCCTATCACGCAAACCGATCCGATCACTTCGACAGAACCGGGTGCGGACTCCAGCCAGGCTATCACTAACACCAAGACGCTTCCTCAGGTCTTGGATGAGTTCAAGCAAGCTCTGGCCCAGACCGGATTCCTATCCGAGTCAGAGTATCGCTACTACGTGCTCGAACCGAGCTTGCTCACCGAGAAGCTGAAAAAAGCGATGGGTGACGAGGTTAAGACCTCGGGCGAGCAAATACACGCCAGTCACATCCTGCTAGAAAACGAAGATGATGCCAAGAAGGTCATCTCTATGCTCAAGGATGAGGGCCGAGATTTCGCTTCGCTCGCGCAAGAGATGTCTAAGGATACCGGGACTAAAGACAAAGGCGGAGACCTGGGATGGTTCACCCGCGGCACGATGGTTCCCGAATTCGAGGAGGCGGCTTTCAAGCTTGCCCCCGGCCAGATCAGCGATCCGGTTCAGACCTCGTTTGGCTACCACGTGATTCGAGTGGAGGAACACGAGGATAACAAGGAGTTCTCCCCGGATCAACTGGAAGCAATGAAGACGAAAGCCTACGATGACTGGTTGCAGAACCAGAAGAAGCCGGAGCAGAAGATCGTCGAGAAGGTGGATTCGCCGGCTTTGGCGAGCTGGGCGAGGAACTACGTTGACAACAAGAGAAGGCAGCTGGCCGAGCAGGCCAAGAAGGCAGCTCAGCTTCCCGGCAAATAGATTGGTGACGGCAGACTCCCGTTGGTTTCTTGGAGGCGCGGATGAATAGGGATGAAGCCCTGGATCTGGTCAAAGAAAACGTATCAAACCAGAATCTGCTTAAGCACATGCTTGCCACAGAGGCAATCATGCGCGCCTTGGCCAGGCGTCTGGAGGAAGATGAGGAGTGCTGGGCCCTGGCCGGGCTTCTCCACGACGTAGACTACGAAGACACGAAGGACGATCCGCTCAGGCATTCTCTGGTGGGTGCCCAAATGCTCGCCGAGCGAGGATTGAGCCCTGAGATAGTCTACGCCGTCAAAGTCCACAATGAGGCTCACGGAGATCCGAGGAAGAGCGTCCTGGATACTGCCCTCTACTCCGGCGAGGCGCTGACCGGCTTGATTATCGCGGCCGCTCTCGTCCGACCGGAGAAGGCGCTTTCGGCGGTGACCGTGGACTCGGTGATGAAGAGATTCGGGGAGAAGGCGTTTGCTCGCGGGGCAAATAGAGAGCAGATAGCGACCTGCTCTGAGCTTGGTCTCGACCTGAGGGAATTCGTCGAAATCGGCCTCTCGGCCATGCGATGCATTTCCGCCGATCTGGGCCTGTAGACTGTTTACAACGGCGCTTCGATGCGCTAGAATCTGACGCGGCGAATCGAATATCATCTTGGCTTCCATGTGCCAGGAGGTCGGCATGTCTGAGCTTACTGAGTTATACCTCGAGATGGCCCGCTGTGAGCGATGCGCCTTGGCGAAGACGCGCCTGAAAGTCGTGCCGGGAGAAGGGGATGAGAAAGCCGACATATTCTTCATCGGCGAAGCCCCCGGGTGGCACGAGAACCAGCAGGGACGGCCTTTTGTAGGCCCCGCCGGTCAGTTTCTGGATGATCTGCTGGCATCGATCAATCTTAAGAGGGCCGACGTGTACATCGGCAACGTCGTCAAGTGCCGCCCGCCGGCCAATCGCGATCCGTTGCCCGCCGAAATTGAGGCGTGCAGCGCTTTCTTGGATCGCCAGCTGCGGCTCATCGAGCCCAAAGTGATCGTGACACTGGGCCGGTACTCGATGGCCCGCTTCTTCCCGGGCGAGTCTATCAGTCGCATACATGGCGTTGCTCGCAAGAGGGGCGATCTGGCATATTTCCCGATGTACCATCCGGCTGCGGCGCTTCACCAACCCAGCCTTAGAAAGATACTGGAGGCCGACGTACTCAAGCTGCCCGAGATTATTGCCAAGGCAGTGAACGTACCTGAGGTTCGGGAGCAGCCGGAAGTCAAGCAGCTGAGCATGTTCTAAGAGCTCTGACCGCGCTTTAGGCCGGTTGGCTGGATACTGTTGGTCCCTCTGTGCTGGTAACCTCGTTTGAGAAATCTCCTCAACCCAGCCTTCAGTGCCCGCGAAGGAGGTGGGCCTCCGTTGGCTAAGAAAAAGGTAAAGATCATTCCTCTGGGCGGAGTCGGCGAGGTGGGCAAGAACATGCTTCTCGTCGAGCACCGGGACGACATAATCGTCGTCGACGCCGGACTCAAGTTCCCAGAAGAGGAGATGCACGGTATCGATTTCATCATACCGGATATTTC
>JAMDCE010000482.1 GCA_023489135.1 Chloroflexota bacterium | reverse complement strand
GTTCGCCACCGCCAACGACGTCAGAGACCTGGCTGGCGAACAGATCAGGGAGGGTCGATTCACCAAGATCATGTTCGTCGATCTCCCCGACAAGCAGGATCGTGCGCACATCTTCGCCGTACATCTGAAGAAGAGAGGCCGTGATCCGGAAGGGTTCGATCTGGCAGCTCTGGCCGAGGCTTCCGAAGGTTTCTCTGGAGCCGAGATCGAAAATGCTGTCAAAGGTGGTCTCCTAAGGGCCTTCAGGGATGACACCAGGGAGGTGACCACGGAAGACGTACTTGTGAAGATCAACAGCACACGTCCGCTCTCTGAGGTTAAGCGGGAGCAAATCGAGGAGCTTCGCAACTGGGCCAGGAACCACCTTGCCCTCGATGGGAGCGAAGCTCTGACCACCACAGTCTCTGCCGTGAGACGGCTAGAATTCTAATTTGGGTAGAAAGGAGCGTGCACGATGAGCGCATTCAAGAAGTTCACAGACATCCAATTTCGGGATCTGGGGCTCCTGAAGGCAGCCCTTTGCGACCTGGGGTTCAGCACCGTTGAAGAGGGGAATCAGCTCCCTCTCTATGGCTACCGTGGTGATCAACGGGCAGAGTGTGCTGAGTTGGTGATACGCCGCCAGCATCTGACCAGAGCCTCCAACGATCTGGGCTTTCAGAAGACCAAAGACGGCTACGTTCCCATCGTGTCCGACTACGACACCCGGGTCCTCCTTGAGGGGCAGTTTCTGGCCAGGCTGCGAACAGCCTACAATCTCCGCGTTGTATCGAGAGTAACCCGCCAGGTGCACGGGACCCAAACCGTGCAAACGGAGGGAAACGTGATCAAAGTGGTCGTGAGGTATTAGCAATGCCCGAGATACGCTTCGAGATAGACCAGGCTACTGGGGAGCTGAAGACCCACGTCAAAGGAGTGCCTGGCAAGTCCTGCCTGGATGTCCAGAAGTTAGTGGAGGACATGGTGGGCCAGGCGCAGGAAACAACGCATACGTCCGAGTTCCGCCAGGTTGCCCAGGTCAAACCGCAGGGCAAGATCCGGCAGCGATGAAAACCGAGTTTACCGTTAATCCACATACTGGAGAGATGGTGGTGAGGAGAGCCTCGTCGGCTCTCCTCACCTTCCTTCAAGGCTACTTGGGCCAAGGTGAGGATGCAGAATGTGGCCGGAGTTGGCCAGCGGCTACAGTCTCGGCGCCAACCAGCTTGGGGCAGGTACGGATCGCAAGCATCGTCCACGGCTCAATGGTAGATGGCCCTGGACTGAGAAGCGTATGCTTTATGCAAGGTTGTGTGCGGCACTGTGACCTGTGCCACGCTCCTCACAGGCATTCGTTTGACGGTGGAACAGCTGAGCCAACTTCAGAGTTGGTAGCCGAGCTACTGCGCGCCGATGTTCCACGCGATGGAGTAACTATTTCCGGCGGTGACCCATTGGCGCAACCTGAAGCCTGCGCCGAGATCGTGGGACGCTTGAAGGATGCTGGTGTCCACGTCGTCATCTATACCGGCTTTACCTATGAGCACCTTCTTCGCGCCGGAAATCCACACATTCAAAGGGTGCTCGCCCTCAGCGATGTCTTGGTCGATGGCCCCTTCGTTGCAGCACTGCGAGACGAATCGCTGGCTTACCGCGGTTCAACCAACCAGCGAGTCATCGATCTTGCAGGTACCCGACAAGCAGGCAGACTGTGCCTATTGAACTGGGACTGATGGACTGTGTTCCGCAAAAGACGATCAACAAGGAATCAGCGATGAATACCGCTTGCGGCAAGCAACAGCCCAGTACCAAATTGGACCTGGTATATGCTATCAAAGACCTTGTTGGAGAGACACGCCGCGGGGTCCTTGAAGTCTACGAGTTTGAGGCGATGAGAAAGCACAGCCTGATCGTGCTCTACGAGGCCCTTAAAGTTGGGAGGGTCCCGTAGCATTCGCGATCGCTCAGTATTAGCAAACTAGTAAAGTTTAACACTTGAGGGCCAAGCCGATCCGGTAGAAGGCTTGACCCTCAAGGATGATTTTGCACAGAATGCGAACCGTTTCTTTTTTCGTGCCCAGAAACCTGTTTGTGCAACTCGTTGTCGAACATCATTCCGTTGCGGTCTGGCGAGCTTGTCTTTATTCTGAGGGCAAGGTTCGATCATTTTGATGCTGCGCCAGACCTGGCCCGCAGAAACTCCGTTGCCTGTGCTTACTTCACTTGGCGTCCTTAGTTTTGCGAAGTGCCAGCTTATGATCGCGATGTACCGTCGGTTTCGTGCCACCGTTCCGACGTCGCAGCGGTCGGAGGTTCATGTGGTCTAGAGGGGAGTAATCCCGGCTGGCAAGTGCTGCTTGCTGATCGGCCAAATGAGCGTAATGATCAACCATCTTAAGTGTGGTGTGCCCAAGGTTCTGCTTCAGGAGAAGCTCGGGACCCCCACACAGAAGAAAGTTCGTGGCATAGGTATGGCGACATAAGTGGGCGTGCAGACGCGGGATGCCAGCACGCTTCCCAAGCCGTTCGAACATACTCTGGAGTCCCGACGGTGTTAGCGGATATCCTTCCAGGCTCAGGAAGAAATTGGTGATGCCAGGATGAGCGAGCTCTGGCCTGAAGTGATGGCGGTAGTGTAACAAAGTTCGCTGGCTATTGGCGCCGAGAATGACTATCCGCTCCTTCCTACCTTTGCCCAGAACCTTGACGTGCCCCTCAGATAGATTGGCGTTTTCGTCCTTCATGTTTACCAGTTCCG
>JAMDCE010000444.1 GCA_023489135.1 Chloroflexota bacterium | reverse complement strand
GAGCTGAACGAAGTATCCGACGAATTATGGGATGAACTGGAGGAGTTACTAATCCAGGCCGACGTTGGAATTGAGACCACTACAGCCCTGTTGGAGCGTCTGCGGGACCGGGCCGATGACGAGGGGATGAAGAAACCGGAGGCCGTGGAGAGAGCTTTGCGCGAGGAACTGGTAAAGTGTCTCAAAAGGGCTGCTGAAAAGGCGACAGAGGCCGAGAGCGCGAGTCCGCTGCACGTAATTCTCATTGTTGGCGTCAATGGTGTCGGCAAGACGACCCTCATCGCCAAGCTGGCAAATTACTATCGCCAGATGGGGAAGCAAGTCATGCTGGGCGCAGGAGATACCTTCCGAGCTGCGGCCATCGACCAGCTCAAAATCTGGGGTGAGCGCGTTGGAGCCGGAGTCATCAGCCACCAGCCTGGGGCAGATCCCGGGGCGGTCGCCTTCGACTCGATGCAGGCCAGTCTTTCGCGAGGTGCTCAGGTGCTGATCTTCGACACAGCGGGAAGGTTGCACACCAAATTCAACTTGATGGAAGAGTTGAAGAAGGTCCGGAACGTTATCAGCAGGCAGTTGCCTGGCGCTCCGCACGAGGTTCTTCTGGTGATCGACGCCACGACGGGCCAAAACGGGTTGATGCAGGCCGAGACTTTCTCCAAGGCTGTCGACGTATCCGGTGTGGCGATTGCCAAACTGGACGGGACGGCCAAGGGCGGGATCGTCTTCGCCATCGCGGACCGGCTTGGCCTTCCCATCAAGTACATCGGAACGGGCGAGAAGATGGACGATCTGGCCGAGTTCGACGCCGAGAAGTTCGTCGAGGCCCTTTTCGAGTAACCAGATCCTCACCACTGAGACACAGAGGGCACAGAGAATAGGGATCAAGAATCGAGAGCCCAGATCCGTAACCCTTTCGCTATGCCTCAATTCCTCTCCGTGTTCTCTGTGCCTCTGTGGTGCAATTCCAGGCGTTGGCTTGACGCCAGGGATGATCTAGACTAGAATATCTATGGGGAGTTGGCGCCGAAAGCGCTTCGACACTCCCCACTTAAGTTTTGAGATCGATCACGAGGGCATAGATGTTCGAGAGTTTAGCTGACCGTTTACAGACGGTTTTTAAGAAGCTAAGCGGGAAAGGGAAGCTCAGCGAGGCAGACGTCGAGGTGGCGCTTCGAGAGGTGCGTTTGGCCTTGTTGGAGGCCGATGTCAACTTCAAGGTAGTGAAGCAGTTTCTGGGGGCCATCCACGAAAAGGCCGTCGGGAGCGAAGTGCTCCAGAGCCTGACGCCGGCCCAGCAGGTGATCAAGATAGTCAACGAGGAGATGATTCATCTTCTCGGCGACCAACCGGCCAAATTGGAACATGCGAAGATTTCTCCGACCGTGGTAATGCTGGTTGGACTTCAGGGTTCCGGTAAGACCACCACCGCCGCCAAGCTGGCGTTTCAACTGAAGAAACACGGGCAGCGCCCCTTGATGGTAGCCGCGGATATTCGTCGTCCCGCGGCCATTCAGCAATTGGAGACTTTGGGCAGGCAACTCGATATTCCCGTTTTCAGCGAGGGCACCAGTGCTGCGGCGCCCGACATCTGCGTCCGAGCCGTTCGCAGGGCCAAAGAAATCGGCTACACGATGGTGATTCTCGACACGGCTGGACGGCTGCACGTTGACGACGAATTGATGGGCGAACTGGAGCAGGTAAAGGCGAAGACAGTTCCCACCGAGATCCTGCTGGTGGCCGATTCTATGACGGGCCAGGACGCTGTGCGGGTGGCTGAGCAGTTCAACCAGCGAATAGGCCTCACGGGCCTTATTCTGACCAAATTGGATGGCGATGCGCGAGGTGGCGCCGCTTTGTCTATGCGCGCTGTCACCGGAGTGCCAATCAAATATGTGGGTATAGGCGAGAAGACCGATGCGCTGGAGGCTTTCTACCCTGACCGTATGGCCTCGCGGATTCTTGGCATGGGGGACATGCTCAGTCTGATCGAGAAGGCCCAGGCCAATTACGACGAAGAGCAGGCCAAGGCGATAGAGCGTAAAATCCGCACGGCCACCTTCGACCTGGAGGACTTCCTCGAGCAACTGCAGCAGGTAAAAAAAATGGGTCCTTTGGACCAGATTATGGATATGATCCCCGGTGTGGGCAGCGCCGTGCGCTCGCAGAAGATGGCTGTAGACGAGGGCCAAATGAAGCGTGTCGAGGCCATTATCAGGTCGATGACGCCTCTGGAACGCACCAATCCGGAGATTATCAGGGGAAGCCGGCGAAGGCGTATTGCCCAAGGCAGCGGGACCACGCCGCAAGATGTGAATATGCTGCTCAATCAATTCAAACAAATGCAGCGAATGATGAAGGAATTATCTTCGGGTAAGATACCGCGAATGATGAGGATGTTCCGGTAGAAGCTTTGCTGACTACCGAGTAGATACGAGATACTACCGACTTCGAGGAGGAGACAGAGAGTGATCAGAATCCGATTGCGCCGCGTGGGGGCCAAGAAGCAGCCAAGCTACCGGGTGGTGGTGGCGGAAGCGAGGTCTCCGCGGGACGGGAGATTCATCGAGAACATTGGCTACTACAATCCGTTGACCGATCCAGCCACTATCCACATTGACGCAGAGAAGGCGCGGTCCTGGCTGGCTAAGGGAGCGCAGCCCAGCGAAACGGCGGCGAAGCTGCTGAAGCGAGCCGGCGTTGTACAAGAGGCCGCCGCGCCTGCAGAGAGCGAAGGCAAGGAAG
>JAMDCE010000541.1 GCA_023489135.1 Chloroflexota bacterium | reverse complement strand
CGGAGTTGAACACTGAAAAAGTACATGCCCGCTATTCCTAGCCAGAAAACGGGAGCTGACTGCCCAGCCAATGCCACTATTCTAAGCCCGGTGTCCAGCAGCGATCCCTTCCTTACCGCAGACAAAACCCCCAGCGGAATCCCGATAAGCAGACTCACTATCACCGACAGGCCGGCCAACTGCACCGAGGCAGGAAGCCTCTCAAGGACCATTCCAAGCGCAGGAGAACGATCTCCCCTTATCGACCTGCCCAGGTCTCCTCTCACCGCGTTGGCCAAGAAGACGGCGTACTGTTCCGGCAGGGGTTTGTCCAGCCCCAGCTGTTTGGTCAGTTCTATCCTGTCTTCCTGTGTGCTGTATTCAGTAAGTAGCAAGGCAACCGG
Source organism: Chloroflexota bacterium (assembly GCA_023489135.1). Next base: position 2,364 of record JAMDCE010000541.1, on the reverse strand, counting down.
ATCGCCGGTTAGCCTCCCCAGCACGAAGACTATGAGACTCACCAAGATCAGTGTGACAAATGCCTGAATCAGGCGCCTGACGATGTATCGTTGCATCCCTTTCTCTATTCGCTCGCTGAAGAGTGATGAAGACAGACACGTTGCGGCATGATCCCAGCGAGATTGTGCACGGTCAAACCAATAATCTCAGGAGCCGCATGGCATTCCCTTCGAAGATCTTATCCTTGTCCACCTCGGGCACGTCCATTCGTTCTATCGAACGTATTGTTCCGAGCGTATTCCCATAACCCTGTCGGACCGTCCCCAGGGGCGCGTCCGTGCCAAAAAGCAGGTGATCGGCACCGAAAAAGGCGTATCCACACATCAGCGCCGCGGTGTTCCCGTAGACCGCGGTATCATTGTAAAACTTGTGGAATTGCTCAACCTCATAACCGACGTGTATCCTACGTTCAAAGAAGGGCACCATGCCCCCACAGTGGTGAGTTATGAACTTGATGTTCGGATAGTCTTCAAAGACGCCGGCGAGGACCAGGCGCATCATAGCGACCGACATCTCGAATTCCCAACCGAATGCGGCCCGACATGGCCGTGGGACCCAATTTCGAACTGCGTCGGGATAGTCTCTAGTGGGTGTTCCCATTATAGGCGAATCCCAGGGATGAATCCATATGGGTAGGCCGAGCTTGGCCATCCTTTCGTACAATGGCCTGAACTTAGGGGAATCCAGCGGTTCCCCGCCATTGTTGGTGTATACTTGCACGCCTCGGAAATTCAGTTGGGTTATGGCTCTGTCAGCTTCTTTGATGGCCGCATCGATGTCACCTAATGGCAGGCAAGCTACCGCCGCTACGAACTTGTCCGGATATTTGGCAACCAGCTCGGCCATTTCATCGTTGGCCATTGCGGCCAACTCCACAGCGTCACTGGGAGCCACAACCTCCTCCAAAGGTGGTGCAGCCACAGTCAGCACCTGCAACACGTCGGGGTGCCTGGCCATAACCCGCATCCGTATGTCGATCTGGCTGAGCGCAGGATTAGCTCTCACCCACGGCGACAACTCAGAGAAGTTCGCTCCCACTTTCGCCTTCTTCTCGAGCGCCTTAAAATACGCCTCTGGCAGTATATGGGAGAATACGTCGATTTTCACCCTTACCTCCTTCAGGTCAAGCCAGGCTCCACAGTATTGGCACCGTTACGCCAGTAGTCTCAGGAGTCTCCTGGCGTTGCCCTCGAATATCTTCTCCTTGTCGGCAGCGGTGATATCCATCCGCTCAATCGCGTGGATAGTGTCCTCTGCGAACCCGTAGCTACCCTGGCGGCTTGCGCCCAGGGGCATGTCCGATCCAAACAGCAAGTGATCTGCGCCGAAAAAGGCGTAGCCGCACATCAACGACGGCGTGCCCCCGAACAGCGCAGTATCGCCATAGAACTTGCGCAGCTTGTCGACCCTCAGCCTCCGCTCATAGAAGGGAGCCATTCCTCCACAGTGATGAGTAATGAACTTGATGTTCGGGTGCTCTTCAAAAACCCCAGCCAGCACCAGGCGCACCATCGTTACCGAAGTGTCGTAGGGCCAACGCAGCCCGTGCACGATCGCCGGATCCTCGACCCCCTCTGACTCCTTGATGCCCGTTGGCAGATCCCACGGATGAATCCAGATGGGTAGGTCGTGTTGAACCATCCGCGCGAACAGAGGTCTGAATCTAGGCGCATCCAGCGGTTCACCGTTGACGTTGGTGAATACCTGCACTCCTCGGAGTTTCAACCTAGTGATGGCCCGATCCGCTTCCACTATGGCAGCGTCCACGTCACTCAAAGGCAGGCAAGCAACCGCCGCGATGAACCTGTCCGGGTATCTGGCGACTAGCTCCGCCATCTCGTCATTGGCGATTCGGGCAAGCTCGACCGCATCGTCCAGAGACACCAGGGTTTCCAGAGGTGGGGTAGCCAGCGTCAGCACCTGTGCGACGTCCTGGTATCCGTCCACCACGCGCAACCGGAGATCGATCTGGCTGAGAGCAGCATTTGACCGGAGCCACTGCCCCGACTGAGCAGGGTCAGCGCCGCCCCTGACCCTGCTCCGCAGCGCCTCGAAGTACTTCGGCGGCAGTATGTGAGTGAAGACGTCGATTTTCATTGGTGGGTGATCATGTCGATGTTCTGTGGCCTCAACCGAATGGTCGGCCACTGCCCCACCTTCTTGCTCGCGCCGTAAGGCTCGTTGGCAAACACCAGGAAAACGCCGGACGCATCATCACGCATCTGCTTGCCGAACTCGCAGGCAGGTCCGGCGGGCGTGCTGCGCAAGCTAATCGCCAAGGTCGAAGCGGCGGAACCCTACAAGGTAGTCGTCTCTCTGAACAG
>JAMDCE010000544.1 GCA_023489135.1 Chloroflexota bacterium | reverse complement strand
TTGGCTTCGCCCAGTACTATCATCCGTCGGCCGGCTCGCCGCCGTATTTTCGGGCCGACTCGGAGGAGGCCGTTCGGTACCTGGTCAAGGAAAAGAGCCCGCGGGTCTGGTTGGTGACCTTCGGTAGAGACAGCACCCGGGTGGGCGCGAACACACTGCCGCCCCTGCAGAGCTTGCTGGCAAGTGACTACCACTTGGAGTCGAGCAAGGGCTACGTGGAGCAGGACCCGACGTACCGCCGCTTCAAGGAGCTGCTGCTCCGAAGGCCGGCGTACCGGTACAAGCTGCTGGTGGAAATGTACGTGAGAAACTGATAATGTGGGCTAACGGGAATAATTTCTTCCGGGTGGTAGTATGGAAGTAGGCACGGCAAGGGTGGATTCGACGAAGGACAGAGGAGAAGGTATCCTGAACACCATCGGATTCGGCGCTATCTGTTCACTGGCCAGCGCTCTGCTGCTGATGAGACTGCACTCGTTCAGCTTCTGGGCCGATGAGCTGGGAACCGTCGAGCTCGTTACCTCGAGCGTAGGGGAAATCCTTTCCAAGCCGGTCACCGACCTGCATCCGCCGTTGTACTTCTTGCTCCTGCACCTCTGGTCGCTGTTCGCGGGAACGACCGAGTTCGCCCTGCGCTACTTTTCCGTGGCGGCGGGATTACTCGGGCTGGCGGCCACTTTCACGTTGGGCAAGCGTCTGTGGGATAACCGCATCGGCCTGGCGGCGGTCTTTCTGGTAACCATCTCGCCGTTCTTCCTGCTCTATTCGAGGATGGCGAGGTACTACTCCTTTACGTTGCTGCTGGCGCTGCTTTCAGTCCTGGTGTTTCTGAAGCTGCTCACTCAGGAGTCGCGCCTGCATCTGGGAATCTACGTTTTTATCGGCACCCTGCTAATCTACACCGATTATCCCGCTGTTTCCGTGCTGGTTACCCAGAACCTCTTCGTGCTGATGCTCTATTGTCTCCGCCGAAGGCCCGGAGGATGGGACGCGTTCTCCCTTCTTGGATTTGAGGTATCCAGGAGGGACAAAGAGCCACGTCATTTCCGATGGGCAAGCCCAACGGTAGGGACGGCTTTCTTTCGCGACTGGATTGTAGCGCAGCTCGCCTTGGTCGCTCTGTACCTGCCGTGGCTGGGGACGGCGGTGAAGAGCACTCGGGTTGCCCAGGCCTGGGGGCAAGCGGACTTTGCCCAGGGCTGGTTTGGCTACATCCCGAAGCTGGCTTTTCCGTTCTACTCTTTCTCTGTGGGGGAGACACTGTTTCCCTGGCACCCCGTTGCGCCGCTTGTTCTCGTGGCCTTCGCGGCTCTCGGAGCGATCGGATTCTGGCTATTGATGCGCAACAGACCGGACAGCGCGGCGATGCTGCTGGGTTTCCTGGTAATCCCCCTGGTAGCCACTACGCTAATCGTCACCTACGTCTCGACGGGCACGACGTTCCTGAACATACCGAGTCGCACGATGTTCGCCTTCCCGTTTTTCATCCTGATCGTTTCGGCGGGGGTGCTCTACAAGAGGGACGCTCGAATCCAGGGGCTGGCGTTGATGGTGATCGTGCTGGGCTCTGCCTTGTCTCTGGCCAACTATCACCGGGGCCTGCAGGTGTTCAACCCGATCTACGTCGTGCCGGTTAGGGAGGTCGTCCAGGGGCTTTCGGAGCAAGCGCGACCGGGGGACGTGTTTATCGGCGAGCACGACATTGGCTTCGCCCAGTACTATCATCCGTCGGCCGGCTCGCCGCCGTATTTTCGGGCCGACTCGGAGGAGGCCGTTCGGTACCTGGTCAAGGAAAAGAGCCCGCGGGTCTGGCTGGTGACCTTCGGCCGGGACCGCACCCGGTTGAGCGCGAACACATTGCCACCCCTGCAGAGCTTGCTGGCAAGCGACTACCACTTGGAGTCGAGCAAGGGCTACGTGGAGCAGGACCCGACGTACCGCCGGTTCAAGGAGCTGCTGCTCCGAAGGCCGGCGTACCGGTACAAGCTGCTGGTGGAAATGTACGTGAGGGATGGGTAGCCGGCCTTGAAGATCGCTATCGACGGCAGATACATACAGGATCACTTCCCCGGTATAGCCCGCGTCACCTACAATCTGGTGGCCAACCTGGCGCCGTTGGTCGACGAGGAATTGACGCTGCTCTACAACCCGGCCCTGGCCAACTCGCGGTACGACCTGGCGGCGCTGGAGAAGTTGGGGAAGATAAGGCTGCGACGGGTGGACGAGCCAACCTTTTCGCTGGCCGAGCAGATAAGAATTCCAGCCTTGCTGGCCCGGTTGGGGATAGAGGTTTTTCACTCCACCTACTACGTCAAGCCCTATTTGCAGAAGTCCAGCTCGGTGGTTTCGGTCCACGACGTGATCATGAAGCTGTTTCCTGAAGACACCCCGTCCAGGAAGGCCCAGTTGTTATACGATCTGGCCATGCGCCTTTCCCTGCGGACGGCGAAGAAGGTAATCACCGGGTCGCAGTTCTCCAAGGAGGGCGTGATCGAGTACTTCGGCACCAACCCCGAGAAGATCAGCGTTATCTACGACGCGGTGGATTCACGCTTCCAGCCTCGCGAGGTAGGGGCACGGCGGGACGTGCCCTGGCACGCTGGGGCACGGCCCGCCGTGCCCCTACCAGCCGAGGTTCGCGAGCGCCTCTCGCTCCCCCGACGATTCGCCCTTTACGTCGGCATCAACAAGCCGCACAAGAACCTGTCCCGGCTGATCGAGGCGTTGGCGCACGTCCGACGGGAGATCGATCTCGATCTGGTAATCGCGGGGAAAGAGGACAAGCGGTACCCGGGGGCCAGGATTACGGCCGAGAAGCTGGGCGTTCTGGACCACGTGAAGTTTCTGGGGGGCGTGGCCGAGGAGGATCTGCCGGCGCTCTACAACCTCGCCGATTTGTTCGCGTTCCCGTCCCTTTCGGAAGGCTTCGGCCTGCCGGCGCTGGAAGCCATGGCCTCGGGCACGCCCGTCGTTTGCTCCCGCGGTTCGTCGCTCACGGAAGTGGTAGGCGATGCAGGTCTGCTCTTCGATCCCTACGCGGTCGGCGAGATTGCCGGGGCCATTAAGCTGGTCGCCTCAGATGCAGATCTCCGCGCGAGATTGAGCGCTCGGGGCATCCAGAGGGCCAGCCAGTTCACCTGGGAGAAAACGGCCGGGCAGACTCTGGCCGTCTACCGGGAGGCGCTGGCGTGATTCGAGTGCTTCACATATACAAGAACTTCTATCCCGTTCAAGGGGGCATCGAGAACCACATCCGCCTCCTGGGCACCGAGCTGGCCAGGCGCGATGACTTTCAGGTCACGGTGCTGGTCACCAATTCTGGACGGACGACCTCCCGCGAGAATCACCAGGGCGTGGAGGTCATCAAAACGGGCCAGGAGCTAACTCTGGCTCGCACCCCTTTGAGCCTTCGGCTGTGGTACGAGACGTCGCGCCAGGAGGCCGACATCACGCACCTGCACTTCCCGTATCCTTTCGGCGAGGTCGGGCATCTGCTGTTCGGCCGGGGCGGCAAGACGGTGATCACTTACCACAGCGACGTCGTCAACCAGAAGCGCCTGCTGGCGCTGTACCGGCCGTTGCTGTGGCGGGTGCTCCGGAAAGCGGATCGCGTGATCGCTACCACCCCCAATTACATTCGCAGCTCGCCTTTTCTGACAGAGGTAGCGAACAAGTGCACCGTGGTGCCTTTCGGCATCGACCTGAACCGATTTCAAGGGGCGGACCCTGCTCAGGCGGCGGCGATCCGGCAGCGTTACGGCTCGCCCTTGCTGCTGTTCGTGGGGATGCTGCGCTACTACAAGGGACTGCAACACCTCCTGGATGCGATGCCGAACATACCTGCCAAGCTGCTGCTGGTCGGCCGAGGGCCGATGGAGCACGACCTGCGGGCTCTGGTCCGTGGTCGGGCGCTGCAGGACAAAGTAGTGTTCCTGGGCGAGGTGAGCGACGAGGATTTGCCCTCCCTTTACCACGCCTGCGACGTGTTCGTCTTGCCGGCCTCGCACCGCAGCGAGGCATTCGGAATCGTGCAGCTGGAAGCGATGGCCTGTGGCAAGCCGGTGGTCTGCACCGAGCTTGGGACCGGCACCTCTTGGGTCAACCTTCACGGGCAGACCGGCCTGGTGGTGCCCCCTGCCAATCCCAGGGCCCTATCCGAATCAATCAACCGGCTGATCGAAGACGGCGAATGGCGCACGCAGCTCGGCCGGGCGGCCAGAGAACGGGTGGAGCGGGAGTTCACCAAGGAGAGGATGGTGGAAAGAATGGTCGAGGTGTATCGGGGGGTGCTATCTGCGTAGAAGGCGATACTTGGCAATGGCGAAGATGATCTTGGCGATCAGGGCGGGGCGCGCCGAGCGCCAGATTATCTCGCGGTAAGAGCCCTCTCCCGAAACCATATCGTAGAAAGCCTGGTACAGTAGCGGCTCGCGGCGCGACAGCGCCAGCACCCCATCCAGCACGTTGAGCTTCTGGCTCAGGCGGTAGAGGCGGCGCAAGAAGATGCCGTAACTGAACTCGCTGGTCAGGTCGTGGCAGCGCCGGTAGAAATCGTCGAACGCGGTCTGGGAAATGCCCACTTCCATCATAGTTTGAGCGGCCAGCATGCCGGTGATCAGGCTGGTGTTGATCCCCTTCCCTTTCAGTGGTCTTAGAAGGCCGCTGGTGTTTCCGATGGTAACTATCCGGTCCCGATAGATGCTTTGGGCCGGGCCGGAGGGGAAGGCGTTGTAGTAGCGCGGTTCCTTGAAGGTCGCCTCGGCCAGGAGCTTCCTGCTCCAGGGCAGACGCAAGAAGGCATCCAGATCGTCGTCGGTGATGTTATCTCCGGCGATGTTCACCGTGACGTGGTCGCGCTTGGGGGTCAGCGCGCCGAACTCGACTCGATCCAGCTGGTCAATGAGCAGGGCGTGAATGGTATCGTCAAGCCTCTCGTTCACCGCCTTCTCGCCGACGGTGATCTCGGTGAGAATCGACTTGGTGATGCTGGGGCGCCGGTAGCCGGGCACGTGCGCTTCGAAGATAGACAGGGCGTCGCTGTCCAGTCCGAAAGCGCCTACCACCACGTCCGCCAGCACCCGGCCGCCGCCGCTGCTGACCACCAGAACCTTGTCCGGGCCCGGCCTCAAATCCACCACCGTGTCGTCCATCACGGCGGCTCCCGCCGTCCTGGCGCTTTGCAGCAGGAAGCTATCGAGATCGGCGCGGTCGGTCACTAGCGTCGATTCGCCGTCCTTCGGCTTATCCTCCAAGAAGACGATCTCCCGCTTCGAGTGCAGCATATACCCTTTGACTCGGCGCTGTATGATGCTCTGCGGAAGAACCAGATCCAGCTGGCTCAGTAGCTTCTGGAAGGGTGGGGACAGGACGCCGACGCAGATGTTCCCCTCCACGGCGAAATCCTTGGGCTCAAAGACGACCACTCGTAAGGGGATCCTGTTCCTGGAAGCGATGCGTCGCAGCATTATGGCACAGCTGCTTCCGGCCGGGCCGCCGCCGATAATCGCTACCGTCTTCTTTCCTTCCAGCGGTCCCAGATCACTATCCACGAGGCTGCTCACCGCCGATCCTGTGCCAAAGGCTGCGAGCCGTCTTCTTGAGGGTCCTGAAGTGCACCTGGGGATTCGCGCTCATCAGAAAGATATCTTTGTAGGGACGATTGCCGGTAAGGAGATTCCAGAGCAGCTCGTTGATAAGCTGTTCGCGCGCCTCGTAGCGCTGCTGCTCCATCCGCGCGGCGTTGAGGAGCATGCGCATGCTGAAATTATTGGCAAAGATCAATTCCTGGGCCCAGAAGATGGTCTTTCCGTAGTAGCTATCTCGCGAGATCGCGCGGCAAACGGGATAGTAGTGATCGCGAAAAGACTCGGCCGATATCCCGAATCCCAGGGCCGCTTCCGCGGCCGCCCTGGCGGTAATCAAGGATGATTCCAGCCCGTTCTTGTACAGACGGGAGTCACTGGCGTCTCCGATGATTACCAGGCGGTCGGCGTACGGCTGGCGCGAGGCCGATGCCGCTACCCTCGGCTGGCACCGGCAGTGCGTCCGGGGCAGCTCCCAATCCGGCGGCAGCCGCCTGCGCACGACGGGGTTATTCAACAACGATACGATGTCGCCTTCGCCTACATTTGGGCCGACCAGTGTTGCGGTCAGGTATTCGTGCTTGGGCGTGATGGCGGAGAACTTCACCCCCGGCGTGCGCAGGGCGTACACGTATATGGAGTTGCCAAAGCTGGCCTGGATATGATCCGGATCCAGAGGAATCTCGGCCTGAAAAGCCTTGATGCTGTCGGGCGGGCGGTAACCGAAACCCTTTTCGGCCATATGCTGGGCCATCTTGCTGTTCAAGCCGAAAGCGCCTACCACCAGGTCTGCCGGCAAGCTCTCCACCTCTTTGCCCTGACCGTAGAGCACCTGAGCCGGCGCGTCGAGGCCGGTTGGAAGATGCACGTCGCTGGCGTAATAAGGGATCACCCGCACGCCTTGCGCCCTGACGCCGTCGAGGAGGTAATCGTCGAAACTGATGTTTCCCTGGTAGGATGACCCGCGAGGGCCGTTGCCGCGGTAAACGGTGAGGATCCCTCCCGGTTGGAGCTCGTGGTGCAGGTAGACGCTGCCCACGGGCGTCTCCAACCAGTAGCCTTCAATCGTGCGCTGGACCACGTTGGGAGGAAGCTCGATGCCCGTGGCCCGGAGGAAATCGGCGTAGGATTTGGCGATAACCCCGGCGCACATATTACAGCCGCGCGCCCCGGACTTCGAGAACGATTTGCCGTCGAAGATCGTGATGTCCAGGCCGATGCCCGCCCGGCGGGCGAGCAGCAGGGCAAAATGGGCGAACAGGCTGCCCGCCGGTCCGCCACCTAGAATGGCGATGCGTGATCCGTCGCGTAATTTTAGGGAAGATGTCCTCAACTCAATCTTCTTCCTCTGGCATCTCATCGGTCGTGTCGTCGAACACCATCTCGTCGAGCAGTTGCCTGGCCCGTTCGGCGTACCCGGCCAGAACGTAGATACGGCAAGGATAGAAAGAAGACACCTGGTAGGCCACCCCCAATGGATCGTCGATCTTGAGCACCGACTCGATGCCCTCCGCGCGCAGGGCCTCCTGCCACGAGGCGGCTATCACCGGATTCGGCGCGGTAGCGACGTGGACCAATTTCTCGGTTTCCCGCGATTTCGACACGATCCCATCTCCTGCCGGTAAATCACCTTACGATGATAAACCATTACCACCCTGGAGTCAAAAGCTTGGTGCAATTCTTGTTGACAGAGGGGCGAGTCACTCGTATACTGGTGATAGTTCGGCCGTCCGAACCCATCACAAAGGGAACTGCAAGCCCTCTGCTACTCGATTAAACCAAGTACCTTGTAGTCGCTCACACGACGCGGATCCTCATAGCTAGCCATCACATCTCGGAGCGCGGCAGAACCTGCGGGACGCCGGCGTGCTGGACAACCCAGAGGTCACGAGGATCACACGATTAGAACGTAAGTGTCCAGAGGAGGGCAGAAATGTCAACCGCCAAGTCCTCAGAGACCTACCAAGACCAAGACAAAGACGTAGTCGTCGACTTCCCCTGGTTTGCCAACTACGAGACCGGCGTGCCGCGCACGATTGATTACCTCGACGCCCCCTTGCAGCGCTTGCTTCAAAACGCCGCCGAAAGGTATCCCAACAACATCGCTACCTCTTTCCTCGGAGGAAGGCTCACCTACGCTGAATTGTATGCTCAGGTGAACGCCTTCGCCCGCGCCCTGGAAACACTGGGCGTGAAGAAAGGTGACAGGGTGGCCCTGCTGCTGCCCAACTGCCCGCAAATGGTCATCGCCTACTACGGCGCCCTGACGGCGGGCGCCATAGTGGTGCCCACCAACCCGCTGTACGTCGAAAACGAGATGGTGTACCAGTTCAATGATTCCGGCGCGGAAACCGTCGTCACGCTCACCAAGTTCTACCCGACCGTCAGCAGGACACGCCTTCAGACCAAGGTGAGAAACATTATCGTCACCAACATTAAGGACTATTTCTCTCCGCTAATGGCTCTGCTGTTCACGTTGTTCAAGGAGGAGAAGGAAGGCCACCGCATCTCGTACGAGGGAGACGGCAACGTGTATTCCTTCAAGGGCCTGGTCGAGAGCAACCGGTTGCCTTCGCGAGACGGCCAGCTTGCCCCTGCCGAAGTAAAGGCCGACGATACAGCCCTTTTCCAGTACACGGGGGGAACGACAGGGGTATCCAAAGGCGCCATGCTCACCCACCGCAACTTGATGGCGAACGCCCTGCAGACTCGCTACTGGCTCGCCGACGCGCAGGAAGGCAGAGAAGTGGTGCTCAGCGTGATCCCCTTCTTTCACGTCTACGGAATGAGCGTGTGCATGAACTTCGCGGTCGGCCTTGCCTCTACTATGGTGCTGTTGCCGCGCTTCGATCTGGTCGAGGTGCTGAAGACCATCAATAAGCACAAACCGACCATCTTCCCCGGCGTTCCGACCATGTACGTGGCCATAAACAATCACCCGGACGTACGACGATACGACCTCAAGTCCATCCGGGTTTGCCTCAGCGGCGCCGCCCCGCTGCCCGTGGAGGTCCAGCAGAAGTTCGAGAGCCTTACCGGTGGCAAGCTAGTCGAGGGCTACGGGTTGACCGAGGCCTCCCCTGTGACACACTGCACTCCGATCAATGGCCGGCGCAAGGAAGGGAGCATCGGCCTTCCGTTCCCCGATACCGAGGCGCGGATCGTGGACCTGGACACCCGAGCCGACGCTTTGCCTATCGGTAGCATCGGCGAGCTGGCAATACGCGGGCCACAGGTGATGAAGGGCTACTGGAACAGGCCCGAGGAGTCGCGGGATGTTCTGCCAGGGGAATGGCTCTTCACCGGCGACATCGCCAAGATGGACGAAGACGGCTACTTTTTCATTATCGATCGCAAGAAGGACATGATCCTGGCCGGCGGCTACAATATCTACCCGCGCGACGTAGAGGAGGTCCTCTTTCAGCACCCCAAGATCAAGGAGGCAGTAGTCGCGGGGGTTCCCGACGAGTACCGCGGAGAGACGGTCAAGGCCTACGTTGTCCTCAAGGAGGGCGAAACGGCCACCGCCGAAGAAATCATCGATTTCTGCAAGCCCCGCCTGGCCCGCTACAAGGCGCCCAAGCTGGTGGAATTCCGGACCGAGCTGCCCAAGACCATGGTGGGTAAGGTTCTGCGCCGCGTTCTTCTGGAGGAGGAGATGCGGAAGAGAGCAGGCGGCTAACGAGAATCCGGGGGCACTTTCGAAGTGGGACTGCCGTCGCTGCCCTGGCGGATGACGTTCATCGCCATGGAGATCATAGAGCCGACATCGCTGAGAGTAGCCGGCACGATGAGCGTGTTCCCCTCCTGGGCCAATTTGCCGAACTGCGCGATGTATTGCTCGGCCACGCGCAACTGAACGGCTTCGAAGCCGCCCGGATCGTGGATGGCTTCGGCCACTCTGCGGATGCCCTCGGCGGTCGCGTTGGCGACGCTGAGTATCGCGGCTGCTTGCCCTTCCGCTTCGTTGATTTGCTGTAGTTTCTTGGCTTCGGATGCCTTGATCACCTGCTGTTTCTCGCCCTCAGCGGAATTGATCGCCGCATCTCTCTGGCCCTCCGAGGTAAGAACCGTCGCCCGCTTCTCTCGTTCAGCTCGCATCTGTTTTTCCATGGCGGCCAGGATATCCGTGGGTGGAGTGATGTTCTTGATTTCGTAGCGGAGCACCTTTACTCCCCAGGGCTCGGTTGCCTTGTCCAACTCACTGACCACGGCGGTGTTGATGTAGGTGCGCTCCTCGAAGGTGCGATCGAGATCGATTTTGCCTACTTCGCTGCGCAGGGTGGTCTGTGCCAGCTGCGTAATGGCGAACTTGTAATCGGTGATTCCGTAGGAGGCCCGCTCCGCATTCAGGACCTTCATGTACAGAACCCCGTCGACCCCAACCTGGACATTGTCCTTGGTGATGCAGATCTGTTCCGGGATGTCGATCGCGATCTCTTTTAGTGAATGCTTGTAGCGGATCGAGTCGACAAACGGCACCAGGATGTGGAACCCTGCGTCCAGCGTGTCGCTGTACTTCCCCAGTCGCTCCACCACGAAGGCGTTTTGCTGAGGGACCACCACGGCCGTTCTCATGATGATGATAATTACAATCAAGGCCAGCAGCAAGACGACGATGAGACCTGCAGTCACGTCCTTACCTCCCCAATGTTACTGTACGCCGGATTGTTCAAATACGATTCGGCGGACCGTAAACCGTCATTCCCGCGCAATCGGGATTGACACTCAGGCTCCCTCGGAATACTTCTGCAATGTTCCGTACAACACCGTTGAATCCTCTCTGTGAGAATCCGATGGGAATCAGTCGGCGCTTACCCATAACGTGAGGCCCTCTATCCGCACCACCGTGCAGCGCTGGCCGGCTGCCAGCACGCTCAAACCGACGTTGCGAGCGCTCCAGGTCGATCCGTGCAGCTCTGCCTTGCCCATCCCGTCGATGGGCAGCTCTTCGAGCGCGACGGCGGTCTCTCCGACCAGGTCGCCGACCGCTCTCGACAGATGCCTGGGGTGCAGTCTGGCCATAAGCATTCGGCGCAACGAGAAGAGCGCTGCCAGCGACAGCGCGGCGAACAGAAAGACCTGGGTCGCCAGCGGACCGGCCAGACCGGCGGCTGATAGAAGCCCAACCACGATGGCGGCGGCACCGAAGAAAATCAGAAAAAGCGCACCGGGGGTGACCAGCTCCAGCGCGAGCAGTACAAAGCCCGCCGCCAACCAGTGCCACCATTCAATGCTCGAGAATTCCACGGAAGATCGCCCCCACGGTCGAAGCCTGGCGCAAGATTACACCCTGTGCCCGAGGATGTCAAGAAAGTCAGGACGACTGTCGGTTTGACCGTAGGAGAGCCCATTCTCACCGCAGAGAGCGCCAAGGGCGCCAAGATTCTTCTTCTCTTGGCGCCCTTGGCGCTCTCTGCGGTGAGTAACGTCTGCCCCCCGCCGCTGGCCGCGCGGATCCTCTGCCTGTCCGATCTGGGCTCAGGGGACTACCAGGCCCAGCACCGCAACCATTTCGCGCAGCACGGATTGCAGCCCACGCACGTCCCGGCCCGCGCGTTTGCGCCTGGAAATCTCGCGAGCCAGATTCAGCGCTCCCTCGACGGCGGTGGGAGTATCCAGATCGTCGTCCATCGCGGAGGTGAAGCGATCGCGCCAAATCGACACGCTGTCCGTGCCGTTGGCGCCTTTCCCAGCCTCGTGTGCGAGCGCTCGAGTGATCTCGTTCATCCTCGATTGAGCCCGTTCCAGCCCGGCCTGTTCGTAATCCCAGACCTCACGGTAATGGAATCCCAGGAGGTAGAGGCGCAAGCTGTTTCCGCTATACTGGGAGAGCACCTGGCTAACCATGATCAAGTTTCCCAGCGACTTGCTCATCTTGATTCCGCCCAGCCGCACCATGCCGGTGTGCATCCAGAATCGCGAAAACGGGTGCTGGCAGGTGTAGCTCTCGGATTGAGCTATCTCGCTCTCGTGGTGGGGAAATACCAGGTCCTGGCCGCCTCCGTGAATGTCCAGCGTCTCTCCAAGGTATTTCAGAGACATCGCGCTGCACTCGATGTGCCATCCCGGCCGCCCTGGTCCCCAGGGACTGTCCCACCGCGGCTCGCCGGGGGCGGATTCTTGCCAGAGCACGAAATCCAGCGGATCTTTCTTTCGCGGATCGTCGGGGTATCCGCCTCGTTCCCTGGCCAGGGGCAGCATTTGATCGCGTGCCAGGTGGCTGAGTTGACCGTATTCGGGATACTTTTTCACTTCGAAATACACGTTTCCGTCGGCGCGGTAGGCGTAGCCTTGGCTGAGAAGCACGTCGACGATGTCGAGGATCTTTGGCACCTCTTCGCTGGCCCGGGGAATAACGTTCGGGCGTTTCACGTTCAGCGCGGACATATCGGCCAGATATAGAGAGGTCTGTTCCTGCGCCAGTTCGTTCCATTGCACCCCAAGCTTCTTAGCCTGTCGCAGAATATCGTCGTCCACGTCGGTCACGTTCTGCACGTAGCGAACCTGATATCTCTGGTATTCCAAATACCTGATCAGGGCGTCGAAGGCGACGTAAGTGAAGGCGTGCCCGATATGGGTGGTATCGTAGGGGGTAATGCCGCAGACGTACAGCCGAACCGGCTGGATCAGCGGCGTGAATTCCTCTTTCTTTCGGGTCAGAGTGTTGTAGATTCGCATAATCCGGTTGTCGGCCTCCCTGTCTCATGAAGTAATTATACTCACAAAGGCGCTGAATTTCACCGCAGAGACGCGGAGGGCGCAGAGATAAGAACTGAACCTCTGCGCCCTCCGCGTCTCTGCGGTGGATAACCATCTTGTTACCTTAACTGCTCACGGGGTCGTTCTAATATTTGGGGGACACCGAGGCTACCCTGTGATATAATGCGTGGGAGCTGAGCGAAAGGCGTGGCTGAATATTCGCACCGGAGGGAGTTGAAGCATGCGCGTCGACCTGCATACGCACTTTTATCCGCCCGAATACTGGCAAAGACTGGCCGAGTGGTGTGACGGATTCGAGACCGTCAAGGACGCCTTCGGGCGCACTATCGTGAAGAAGAACGGAGCTCGATTTGTAACGCCAACGCCGCCTATGAGTGAGCCCGAGCTTCGCATTAAGGAGATGGACGCTGCCGGAATAGACATTCAGGCCATCTCCCTCTCGGCCCCCAACGTGTACTACACCCGAGATGACGAGAAAGGTTTGGAGCTGGCTCGCTTCACCAACAACAAGCTGGCGGAGGTGCGCGACAAGTACCCCAAGCGCTTTATGTGCCTGGCCAGCGTTCCCCTGCAGAACGTCGAAATGGCCATCGAGGAGCTGAATCGAGCCATCAACCAGCTGGGGATGAATGGCGCCATAATTGGCTCTAACATCAATGGCAAGCAGCTGAATTCCCCCGAGTTCGAGCCCTTCTGGGCGGAGTGCAACAAGCTCAAGCTGGCCATCACGATGCATCCGATGCCGCCAATAGGCATGGAGAAAATGGGGGAATTCGGATTGGCCCCCATGGTCGGGTTCATCTTCGATTGTAACCTGGCGATTGCCCGAATGGTCTACGACGGCATTTTCGAGCGGTACCCCGACTTCAAGATGGTGCTCCCGCACCTGGGAGGAGCCGTGAGCATACTTATCGAGCGTTGGGACCACGGCTTCAGAGAGATGCCCGATTGCCGCGTCAAGATTTCCAAGCCGCCCAGCGAGTACATCAAGAACCTCTACTTTGATACGGTCAATTTCCACAAGCCGGCTATGATGTGCTGTTATGGCACGGTGGGAGCCGGCCAGATGGTACTCGGCAGCGACTATCCGCACATTATTGGAGATATTTACCGCTCGGTCACGAGCATACAGGACATGGATATCTCCGGTGAAGAGAAGGAGATGATCTTCGGTGGCAACGCGCTGCGAATTCTCAAGACCAACTGATGTGCCGCCTGCGGCGGCAGAGAATGGTTCCTGGGCCTAGAAGAAGGAAGTGCCACGCATGGTAGATCGGTACGAAGTTGCTGTGACTGTAAAGTCGGTGAAAGGACACTGCGCCCTGGGACATTTCGAGGGGCAGCGGTTCAGGCTGGGGGAGAAGACGCCCGGCGGAATGTGCCCCTCGGCCTATTTCGCGATGTACCCCAGCGTCCGGGTGCTCCAATTTGGAGGCCGGTTCCCCTGGGACGACGATCCTGATTGCACGGAGATGTGTTGCTCGGATCCGGGGAACCCGGTGGTCTTCGAGCTCAGGCGCGTGCGAGCCGAGTAGCTAGAGCACATGGCTCATCGTAAGGCCAGCCCCGATACGATCCCTGTCAGCGAACGTATCGGCGCCAAGCTGTACGTGATGGTAGGCATACCGGGCAGCGGGAAGACCTGGATTGCTCGCCACCGCTTCGCACATGCCCTCAGGGTGAGCCGGGACGACCTCCGCCTGATGCTCACCGGGGTGGCCTTCGATCCGCGCTGGGAGAGGATTGTCGATAGGGTTAGTCGTGCCATCCTCGAGACCCTTCTCCCGCTCGCTGCGCCCCAGGGATTCGACGTTCTATACGATGCCACCAACGTGAAAAGGCAGAAAAGAAGATACTTTGTCAATCTGGCCCGCAGCCACGGTCTAAACCCCGTGGCTGTTTTCGTCAAGTGCGACCTGGAGACAGCCCTCACCAGAAACAGCCAGCGCCCGTACGCCGTCCCGCCCGCAGTCGTGCGGAGGATGTACGAGGGGATGCAGGCGCCATCGGTGGAAGAGGGGTTTGAAGAAGTAATCGAGATCGAATGTTGACTGATGCAACCAAGGCCTCTGCCATTCCACCCTCACGCGCCAAAGGCGCGTGGGCACGTCCCCTCGCCCCTTCGGGGAGAGCTAGGGAGAGGGGCGATCCTGGTAGAAGAACAAAGTCTGAATGAAATATGAAAGAAGACAAGCGATCCAGAATCCACCCTTCTACCCTGAATCGTGCACGCACACTCAGGCGACCGCAAACGCGGGCAGAAGCCAAGCTATGG
Source organism: Chloroflexota bacterium (assembly GCA_023489135.1). The sequence continues at coordinate 99 of JAMDCE010000544.1, read as the reverse complement.
AAACATCTGCGCGTTGGACAGATTGGCGGACCGAAGTTTCGCCGCCAGCATGCGATCGGCCCGTTCATAGTGGATTTCTACTGCGCGGCATGAACCAGG